>JAOUGG010000006.1 GCA_029857855.1 Acidimicrobiia bacterium
TGCCGCGATCTCGTCGGACGGCACCTCCGAGCCCCGCTGCCGGGCGAACGGCACGAGGAGCTCGGCAATGTCGTTGCCCTCCCGGTACAGCACGCCCATCCCGTCGAGGGCGACGACGCCGTAACGTCGGTCGACGGATTCGGCCGTCTGATCGGCGGTCTGGCCGGCCGATTGCCCCTGAGCCGTCCTGGCGGCTTTAGCCAGGCGCTGTTCGGCCGGACCGCGCCCGTGCGCGTCGGCCGGTCGGGGTCGTTTGGGTTGCTTGGGCCGCCACGAGCCGACCAGGCGCAGCAGGCGGGCGAAGATCAGCAGGCCTGCCAGAACCGCCGCCAGCACGGCAACACCGCGCAGGACCTGAGCGGTGATGGCCCGCCGGGTGGTGGTGACCAGCACATCCGTGCGGTTGGTGGCCGCCAGAGAGGTCTCCCAGTGGAGGGTGGCCCCGGTGTCGGTGAACTGCTGTTGCAGACCGTTCGACTGGTCCTCCTGCAGCTCACCGGGCAAGGTGACGGCGAGCTCTATGGTGACGTCCTGTTCGTCGGCCCCGTAGCGTTCGGCGATCGCCTGCAACGAGCGGGTGAGCGAGGCTTCGAGATCGTCGTCGGTGAAGGAACCGAACCCGTTGATCGGATCGATCACACCGTTGACGGTGTAGTCGAGGCGCCCGAAGCTCTGGGCCCGGACGAGGGTGAAGTTCCTGATCAGACCCGAGTCGCCCGACAGCTCGTTCATGACCTCGCTGAACTGCGAGGTCGTGCCGAACGCCTTGGTGGCGGTCACGGTGACCGAGCCGTCGTCGCCCCGAACCGGAGGCTCGACTTCCCAGCCGGCCTCCACCAGGTCGCGGGTGGGGATGCCGCCACCGCTCTCCCGATCGAGGTCGAGCAGCTGATCGGCAGCCTCGGCATCGATGATCACCTCGGCCCTGACGACACCGGACCCGTCGGGTTCGACGTCGACGTCGACCGCCAGGTCGGCCCGGCACGACGTGGTGGCGAGCGCAACGAACAGCAGCACGCCGAGAATACGGCCGAGCCGCGGCCCGACGAACACACTCATGTCCACGCCCCGATGCTATGGGAGAATCGGAGCTTTGCGGACGAACCGGTCTCCAGTGCATCCCTTTGGAGCCGGAGAGTTTGCGAAAGCAAACTCGTGGAGCGGATCCTCCGGATCGGCGGCTAGGTCTCCTCGCCCGCTTCGGCCAATTCCGGTGTGGGCGGGGGTTCAAAACCTTCGTGGGCGGTGAAGGTCAGCGCACGCTTTCCCTCGTCGTCGGCTTCGACGTCGATCACGATGATCTGCCCGGCGCGGAACTCCTTGTAGAGAAGTTTTTCCGACAGGATGTCCTCGATCTGACGTTGGATGGCCCGACGCAACGGGCGGGCGCCCATCGACGGGTCGTAGCCGGTCTCGGCCAGGAAGTGCTTGGCCTCGACCGTCAGCTCCAGGCCGATGCCCTGGCCCTCGAGCTGGTCGACGGTGCGGGCGATCATGAGATCGACGATCTCGACCACCTCGGGCATCGACAGCTCGTGGAAGACGATGGTCTCGTCGATCCGGTTCAGGAATTCGGGCCGGAAGTGGACCTTCAGGGCGTCGTTGACCTTTTCCTTCATCCGCTCATAGGTCACGGCCTCGTTGTTCTTGGAGAAGCCGAGGGTCGCCTTGCGAAGATCCTGGGTGCCCAGGTTGGAGGTCATGATCAACACGGTGTTGCGGAAGTCGACGCTGCGGCCCTGGGCGTCGGTCAGACGACCTTCCTCCAGGATCTGCAGCAATGCGTTGAACACGTCGGGGTGGGCCTTCTCGATCTCGTCGAACAGCACCACCGAGAACGGCTTGCGGCGCACGGCCTCGGTCAGCTGACCGCCTTCCTCGTAGCCGACGTAGCCGGGGGGCGAACCGACGAGGCGGCTCACCGTGTGCTTCTCCATGTACTCGGACATGTCGAGGGTGATGAGGGCCTTGTCGTCGCCGAAGAGGAACTGGGACAGGGTCTTGGCCAGCTCGGTCTTGCCGACGCCGGTGGGGCCGAGGAAGATGAACGAACCCGACGGGCGGTTCGGGTCCTTCAGGCCGGCCCGGGTCCGGCGGATCGACTGGGAGACGGCCCTGATGGCGTCCTCCTGGCCGATGACCCGCTTGTGCAGCTCGTCCTCCATGCGCAGGAGCTTCTCGGTCTCCTCCTCGGTGAGCTTGTAGACGGGGATGCCGGTCCAGATCGACAGGACCTCGGCGATCGACTCCTCGTTGACCTCGTCGAACAGGTCGGTGCCGGACGCCTTGATCTCGGCCTCCATCTCCTCCCGCTTGGTGAGGAGTTCCTTCTCGGAATCCCGGAGGCGTCCGGCTTCCTCGAAGTCCTGTTGCTCGACTGCTTCCTTCTTGCGGCGCACGATCTCGGACAGCTCGTTCTCGAGCTCCTTGAACGCCGGCGGCGTGTTCATCCGCTTGATGCGGAGACGGGAGCCGGCCTCGTCGATCAGGTCTATCGCCTTGTCGGGGAGGTGACGGTCGGAGATGTAGCGGTCGGCCAGGTTGGCCGAGGCGACGAGGGCCTGGTCGGTGATCGTGACCCGGTGATGCGACTCGTAGCGGTCGCGCAGACCCTTGAGGATCTCGATGGTGTGCTCGACCGTCGGCTCCTCGACCTTGATCGGCTGGAAGCGACGCTCGAGGGCGGCGTCCTTCTCGAGGTGCTTGCGATACTCGTCGAGCGTGGTGGCGCCGATGGTCTGCAGTTCACCGCGGGCCAGCATCGGCTTCAGGATGGAGGCGGCATCGATCGCGCCCTCGGCGGCACCGGCACCCACCAGGGTGTGGAGCTCGTCGATGAACAGGATGATGTCGCCCCGGGTCTTGATCTCCTTCAGCACCTTCTTGAGGCGCTCCTCGAAATCGCCGCGGTAACGGGACCCGGCGACGAGGGCGCCGAGATCGAGGGTGTAGAGCTGCTTGCCCCGCAGGGTGTCGGGGACCTCGTCGGCCGCAATCTGCTGGGCCAGGCCCTCGACGATGGCGGTCTTGCCGACGCCGGGCTCACCGATGAGAACCGGGTTGTTCTTGGTGCGGCGAGACAGCACCTGCATGACGCGCTCGGCTTCGCGGGCCCGACCGATGACCGGATCGAGCTTCTTCTCGCGGGCGAGCTGGGTGAGGTTGCGGCCGAACTGATCGAGGATCAGGGAACCGGACGCGCTCTCGGAACCCGAGCCGCCGGAGGTGGCGCCCGCCTTCCCGCCTTCGGACGACGAACCGGTCTGACCGGCGGGGCCGGAGTAGCCGGAGAGGAGCTGGATGACCTGCTGGCGGACCCGTGAAAGGTCGGCGCCGAGCTTGACCAGTACCTGGGCGGCGACGCCCTCACCTTCGCGGATGAGCCCGAGCAGGATGTGCTCGGTGCCGATGTAGTTGTGACCGAGCTGCAGGGCCTCCCGCAGCGACAGCTCCAACACCTTCTTGGCCCGCGGCGTGAAGGGAATGTGGCCCGACGGCGACGAGCCGCCCTGGCCGATGATGTCCTCCACCTGGCTGCGGACCGCCTCGAGGGAGATCGACAGCGATTCGAGCGCCTTGGCCGCGACCCCTTCACCTTCATGGATGAGGCCGAGCAGGATGTGCTCGGTGCCGATGTAGTTGTGGTTGAGCAACCGAGCTTCCTCTTGGGCCAAGACGACAACTCGGCGGGCTCGGTCGGTAAAGCGTTCGAACATCTAGGTCTCCCGGATTGGGGCGTTCTCTGTCAGTCGGTGAGTCGGTGGGCGGACGGTTCGGTAGTTGCGTGCGAGTACTGGGGAGTGGAAGGTGGGCTTTGCTGTCAGCCTACTAGCGAGTCGGGGCTTCGAGGTAAACGTGAGGGCTGGGGTGAGTGGACCAGGGGGGTTGGTCGACCGGCGTTCCCGGTGTCGCAGGGCATGTGTCAGGGCGATGTGATCCGCTCTCCTGGATTGTCGGCAAAACGGCGTCCGAAACTGAGTGCCAACACCCTACAACCCCGAACGCCCGCCAAATATTCGGTCCCCATCGCCACCGGACGGGAGGGGAGACCCGGGGCCGCGACACGCTACCGTGTAGGGGTGGACGGTCCGCCCCTTGCCTCATTGCCCACAGCGAGTGACGACAGTGCCCGCATCGAGCGATTCCTGCTCGACACCGTGCGCATCGACAACGACCCCTATCTCACCGAGATCGCCTCGCATCTGATCAAAGCCGGAGGAAAACGGCAGCGGCCGCTCTTCACGATCAACTCGGCCGCCACGCGCATGGACGACGGCGCCTCGGTGTCCGACGACGTGGTGCGGGGCGGCGTGGCCGTCGAGCTGGTGCAGGTCGGCTCGCTGTACCACGACGACGTGATCGACGAGGCCCAGATCCGTCGCCAGGTCGACAGCGTGAACGCCCGATGGGGAAATCTGCGGGCCGTGCTCGCCGGCGACTTCCTCCTGGCCAAGGCCTCCGAGATCGCGGCCGACCTCGGCACCGATGTGGCCGGGCTGCTGGCCACGACGATCGGTGAGCTGTGCAAGGGCCAGGTCGCCGAACTGCAGACGCTCTATGACCCCGACCGAACCCCCGAACAGTACTTCACATCGATCTCGGGCAAGACGGCGTCGCTCTTCGCCGCCGCCACCCGGATCGGTGGTCTGGTGGCCGAGCTGGAGCCCGACGTCACCGACCAACTCACGGAGTTCGGCCGGCTCTACGGCATGGCCTTCCAGGTGATCGACGACATCCTCGACATCATCGCCACCGACGAGCAACTCGGCAAGCCGGCGGGCAAGGACATGATCGAAGGCGTCTATTCACTGCCGGTTCTGTACGCGCTGCAATCCGACCGCGGCCCGCAGCTTCGAGATCTCCTCGACGCCAGGGTCACTGCCGACAACCGTTTCGAGGCGATCGACCACGTGCGCCGGTCGGCGGCCATCGACCGGTCCTACGACACGGCATCGGAGTTCGTCGACCGAGCCCGGGCTGCGATCCTCGACGTCTCCGACAACAAGGCGGCCAATGCCCTGGCCGACACCGCCAGCCATCTGCTGACAACGGTCGACCGCATTCGTAACGCCTGAACCCGGCGCTCACCGACCGGTCAAGTGCTCGATTCCGTCGCCTCCCACCGTCCAAAATGAAGCAGAACCGCGCGATATCGCGCGGTTCTGCGCTCTTTTCGAGGCTCCACACCCCATCGCCGGCCTCGCCGGACAGGCTACTTGTCGGCGCCGAGGGCGAAGCCGGACATGAACGGCTTCTGGAGCGCGATGAATACCAGCGTCGGCGGTATCGACGCCAGCAGGGCGGCCAGCATCAACGGACCGAAGGTCAGGCCGGTGTCGATGCCCTGTAACCCCTGCAAGCCGACCTGGATTACCTGTTCCTGCTGGTCGGAGATGATCAGCACCGGCCACAGGTACATGTTCCACACGAACACGAACTGGATGACGGCCAGCGCCCCTATGGCGTTCCACGACAGCGGAATCAGGATCCGGAACAGGAACTGGAATGGCGACGCGCCGTCGATCTGCGAAGCTTCGGCCAGGTCACGCGGAAGGTTGGCGAAGTGCTGGCGGAACAGGAAGGCGCCGGTGGCCGATGCGGCGAACGGCACGACCAGCGCAGCCATCGAATCCTTCCAACCCAGGAAGGACACGAAGCGGAACAGGGCCAGGATCATTACCTCGGTCGGCATCATCAGCGTGATGAGCACGAAGAAGAACACGATCCACTTGCCCCGGAACTTGAAGTAGACGAACGCCAATCCGGCCAGCAGCGACAGCACGGTCTTGGCCGCCGTCACCAGCACCGCCTGGACCGTCGAGTTCCACATGTACCGACCCAGGTTCCGGTCGTTCCACACCTGGTCGAAGTGATCGGCCAGACCGGTACCGGGCGTGAGCTGGAAGCGGAAGACCTCGGCGTTGGTCTGGGTTGCAACCAGGGCGGCGTATGCCATGGGGAACAGGATGACCATCATGGCCAGCCAGAGAGCCACGTGGACCGGCCAGCTGTGGCCCCGGAACCAGCCGGTGCCCTCCACGTTCAGGCTCAACCCTCCCGCATTGTTGACCGCCTCCCGCGTTCGGCTACGCACCGCCATAGTTGATTCTCCCCTCGGATTGGTTGAACTGCCAGGCGGTCAGGGCGATGACGGCCAGGAACAGCACCACCGACTGGGCCGCCCCCCGACCGAGATCGCCATTGTCGACGCCGACCCGGATGATCTCGTAGATGGCGACCGACGTGGCCCCGGCCGGGGCGCCCTTGGTCAGGAAGTCGATCGTGCCGTACACGTCGAAGAACGAGTAGGTGAGGTTGGTGATCAACAGGAAGAAGCTGATCGGCCCGAGGGCCGGCAGCACGACGGTGCGGAACCGCTGCCAGGCGTTGGCACCGTCGAGAGCGGCCGCCTCGATCTGGTCGCGAGGCACGGTCTGCAGCCCGGCCAGGAAGAACAGCAGGTTGTAGCCCAGGAGTTTCCACACCGACGCCAGCACGATCGTCATCCGGGCCAGCGAGGCGTTCTGGGTGTAGTCGGGGAAGTCGATGCCCCAGCGGCTGGACAACGCCGCGACGACGCCGCCGGTGGCGTTGAAGATCATGAAGAAGAGAATGCCGGCGATCGGGGGTGAGACGGCGTAGGGCCAGATCAACAGGGTCCGGTAGACGGTCACTCCGCGGATGCGGCGGAACGTGAGGTAGGCCAAACCCAAGCCGAAGGCCATGCTCAAGGCCACCGTGCCGACGGAGATGATCACGGTGTTGAGGTAGATTCGGCGATAGCCACCGTTCACATCTTCGAAAATGAAGTACAGGGCCAGCAGGAGCACCAGTGGGCCGAGCGGACGCAGGATGCGTGCGACCGAGTAGCCGACCGAGTCGGGGTTGGACCGACGTTGCCACAGCCCGATACCCCAGATCAGGCCGACCGCAACGAGTGGAAGCGTGGCAACCAGCACCGGCTGGGGGATCAGCAACTCGGAGAAGTTGGCCAGGCACCGTTCGCCCACCCGCGGGGCACCGAGCCGGGTCAGTTTGGTCGAGAGCCGGAAGGTCTGGAACGCCGGCCAATACAGGAAGAAGACGAGGATGATCAGCGTCGGCGACAGCAGCAGCCACGGCCACCACCATCCCAGCCGGTAGGCGCCCGTACGGATCTGGCTCTCGCCGAACCCTCCGCCGCCAACGCCGGAGCCCTCGCCCGGCCGGTTCAGAACCGCCCGGGTTCCAGCACCGAACATCCAGGCGAACGCCGCGCCGAGGGCGATCCCGAGCACGCCCTCGGTCGACTCGGCGTCGGCCGCGTACATGCAGAAGCCGAGCGCGGCGGAAATGGCGCCGGTGCCGAGCACGCCGAGAGCGCCGCCAAGGGCGGCCTGTCGGGGGGTGCGGTACCCGTACGACAGGACGCCGATGGCGGCTCCGACGATCAGACTGAGAACGAGTTGCAGTGATCCGCTCATGCGCCTGGGCTACTGACCGGCGTGGTTACTCGCCGAACAGCTCGTTGTAGTCATCGAGCTGCTGTTGCGCCTCCGCCTGGGCTGAGGCCATACGCTCGGCCACGTCGACGTCGTTGACGAGAACGTCCTCGATGGCTGCGGTCACGACGTCGCGGATGGCCACGAAGTTGCCGACCAGCGCTCCGGTCGCCGCCGGGGTGTCGGCGGCGGCGTCGAGCTGGTCGGAGGCCACCGCCGAGTTCGGGCTCTCGTTGTACCAGCCTTCCTCCTCCAGCAGGGCGACGGCCGAGTTGGTGATCGGGATGTAACCGGTCAGCTGATGCCAGGCCGCGGCGTTCTCGGGATTGGAGAAGAAGTTCAGGAAGGCCAGGGCGCCGTCCTCCTCGGTCTCCGACAGACCATTCGCCAGCCACAGGGTGGCGCCGCCGATGAGGTTGCCCTCATAGGCGATGTCCTGGTTGTAGGGCATGAACGAGGACTTGACCTCGAAGCCGTTGTCGACGCCGGCCTGGGTGAGGGCGGTGGTGTCGGACGACGAGTAGATCAGCATGGCCACGTTCTGGGCCTGGAAGGCGGCCGAGGTGCCGTCCCAGTCGCGCTGGACGCCGGTGTAGACGTAATTGCCGGAGTTCTCGAGGTCGCTCCACCACTGGATGTAGTCGATGGCCTCGGGCGAATCGAGGAAGATCTCGGTGGCCCGACCGCTGCGGCCATTGTCGTTGTTGACCAGATCGACGCCCATCTGACCGAGCGACTGCTCGTAGAACCAGCCGTGGTTGGGCCAGGTGATGCAGCCTTCGGACGGGGCGTCGGGCAGGGCCATGATCGCCTCACACGCCGCCTCGACCTCGGCCCATGTGGCCGGAGGCTCGGTGATCCCGGCCTCGTTCAGGATGTCCATGTTCGAGAACATCGTGGTCGACGAGGTGTTCCACGGCATCGAATAGAGCTGACCGTCGATGGTGTAGTACTTCGTGGCGGCCGACACCACGTCGCCCAGTACCACCGGCTCACCCAGGATTTCGGTCCGGTCACCGATGGCCTCGGTCACCGACTTGAAGATGGGGTTGCCGTCGCCGTCGACGGCATCGAGCGCCTCCTGGGTGGCGGCCTCGAAGAAGTGGATGATCTCCGGCGGGTTGCCGTCCTCGATCGCCAGCTGAGCCTGCTCGAACACGGTGTTGTAGGAGTCGAACTCGGTCACCACGACGTTGTACTCGGGGTGGAGCTCGTTGAAGTCGGCCGCCCGGTCACGGGTGAAGCCGAGGCGGGCGTCGTCGCTGAAGGCGATCCACATCTCGATGGTGGCGGCATCGCCGGCGGCCTCCGAGTCGCCGTCGCTCTCGTCGCCGGAGTCGGCTGCAGTGTCGTCGGTGGACGCTGTGGTGTCGGTTGTGTCGTCGCCGGCGTCGGTGGCGTTATCGGCGCTGTCATCGCTGCCACCGCAGGCCGCGGCCAGCATGGCCAGCACGAGCAGAAGGGCCAGTATCCGTTTCATCTCGGTCTCCCCCGAATTTGATAGTTGATCGATAGTTATGAATGTAGGCGATTCAGCTTAGTTCCACGGAGACGGCCGAGCCGCCACGGCCTCGAACTTTTGGAAGTCGACGCCCCCGCTGCGCACTCCGGCACCCCCGCTCCTCCTCGAACTTTGCAAGCCGACGCCCCCCTGACGGGGTCTCAGACGCGAAAAGCTCGGCTTCAGGGGGAGGTCAGGCTCCAGAACTGTTGAGGGAGGGGCGTGCTCGGGGCCGTGGCTGGATCCGCCGGCGACTACGTTGGGTGCCATGGTCACTGCCGTCGACTCCTCCGCTTCGCCCGAACCCGACATCACCTTCCACGACGACATCGAGGGCTACTGCGACGCGCTGAGCTACCGGCCCGGCGAGACGGTCGGGTTTCACGTGTCGACGCGGGCGCCGCGGTGGTCGATCACCGTCGAGCGGTGGGGTGCCGGGCGGGAGACGGTGTGGTCCGCATCGGACCTGCCCGGGGTGTACATCCCGGCCCCGGACGACGCCGACCGCCATGGCTGCCGGTGGCCGGTGACCGCCGAGGTGACCGTCGGGGCCAATTGGCGATCGGGGTTCTACCTGGCGACGCTGACCGCGCACGGCGCCGAACCGGGCCGGGACGTGGCTCACACGGGCTTCGTGGTCCGTGCGGGCGCGGGCTCGGCCGCCCTGGACGACGGGCCTCCTGCGCTGCTCCTGGTGCTCGCCACCAACACCTGGAACGCCTACAACACCTGGGGCGGCGCGAGCCTTTACACCGGCGGGCGGCAGGTGGCGTTCGCCCGCCCGTGGAGCCGGGGCATGTTGTGCCGCCCGGCGACCGAACGTGACGACCGCAAGGCCCGCCCCACCCGGTGGGCGGAGGAGGCCGACGTCGACGGCGAGATCTTCCAGCGGTACCGGCTGGAACGAGGCTACGCCCCGTCGATCGGCTCGTCCGGGTGGTACCTCTACGAGCGGCGTTTCGTGGAGTGGGCCGAGGCCAACGGTCACCGGATCGACTACGCGGTGTCGTCCGATCTGGAACACCACCCCGATGTGCTCGACGGCTACACCACCGTGGTGTCGGTCGGTCACGACGAGTACTGGTCGGCCGCCCAACGCGACGCCGTTGAGGCCCACGTCCGGCACGGCGGACGGTTCGTCAGCTTCTCCGGCAACACGATGTTCTGGCAGGTCCGCCTGGAGAACGTCTCAGTCGACGGGCGCGACACCGGCCGCGACACCATGGTCTGCCACAAGTACTCGGCCCACGAGACCGACCCGGTGGTGGCCGAGGGCCGACCGGGGGAGATGACCGGCATGTTCGCCGATCCCCTGGTCGGTCGACCGGAGGCCGCGTTCCTCGGGGGCGGCTCGGCGTGGGGGCTGTATGTCCGCTTCGGCCGCTCGGTGGCCCGGGGCTCCGGGGCGTTCACCGTCCATCGGCACGACCACTGGCTGCTCGAAGGCACCGGTCTTGGCTACGGCGACCTGCTCGGCGCCACCCACGGCTGTGTCGGCTACGAGACGCTCGGCTGCCGGATCCAGCTCGACGAAACCCACATGCCCGTGCGCCGGGGCGGCGACCACACCCCCGACGACATGACGATCGTGGCGTGGACGCCCTCGTCGAACCTCGGTGTCGACGAGTACCCGAAGTCGATCTCGGCGCTGTCGGCTCAGGGCGATCTCGAGTTCATCGCCGAGCGCATCCACGGCGATCTGAGCGAACGTTCCCTGGCCCTCGCCCGGTACGGCACCGCCATCCTGGCCGAGGTGTACCCGTTCGGCCCCGACGCCGGTCAGGTGGTCACCATCGGCACCACCGACTGGGTGTTCGGTCTGCCCGACGACCCGGCGGTGGCCCGGGTCACGGCCAACGCGCTGCGGGGACCGACCGGCGACGGCGGACGCTAGCCTGTCGGGCTATGAGTTCATCCGTTGACCGAGTACTCGCCGCCGCGGCCGCAGCCGGACTGAACGTCGAGGTGGTCGAGTTCCCCGACGGCACCCGCACCGCCGACGATGCGGCGGCGGCCGTCGGCTGCAAGGTCGATCAGATCGTCAAGTCGATGATCTTCGCCGCCGGCGACGAGCGGGAGATCGTGCTCGCGCTCACCAGCGGCGCCAACCAGGTCGACAGCAACCGCCTTGCCGCCCTTGCCGGCGTCGACGCCTGCCATCGGGCAACGGCCGACGAGGTCCGATCAGCCACCGGGTTCGCCATCGGCGGCGTTGCCCCGATCGGTCATCTGTCGCCGCTGCGAACCTGGATCGATCCGCACCTGCTGACCTTCGACGAGATCTGGGCCGCGGCCGGGAGCCCCCGGCATGTGTTCGCGGTGGCACCGTCACGCCTGGTGGAGCTCGCCGCCGCGACGGCGGCCGACTTCACCGTCACCGGCTAACCCAGGGCGGGCTTTCGAGCGGTCGTCGCTGGGCTCGCAACCCGCCCGCCGTTCAAGAATCGAGGGCTTCCCGCCGACGGTGTCGGTATGACCCCCTCGGCCCCCGATGCCACGCCCTTCTCCGATCAGGACTGGAACGACCTGGAGGGCCTCGTCGACGACCGCCTTGCCGTCGCCTCGGGTCTGCTCGGCATCGCCCTCATCGAGGTCGACCCCCGGGAGTGGGAGACGGCGGTGGATCGGCTCGTCGAACACCTCGACGCCGAGGATCACACCGCCCGCACCGACGGCCACCGGTTCGTGATCGTGCGCAACCCGCTCACCGGCCCGGCCGAAATGGAGGGTCTCGGGCTCCGCATCGCCGACTCGTTCCCGCCGCCGTCGAGCACGGAAGAGGATCGGTTCGAGCGGGCGTCGGTGAATATCGGTGTGGTCACCGGCCGGCGAGGCGACAAGGCCCGCACGCTGCTACGCCACGTGCAGTTCGGGCTGGAGGACGCCAAGACGATCGGGCTGTCCATGGTCGCTGTCGACGACGGTCCACGCCTCCTCGACTCGCTCCCGTAGGTTCGGGTCGCAGCCGGAACCGGGCCCGGCCTCGCCGATGCCGGTCAGGCCTCCGGTCGAAGTGTCGGAAAGAGAACGACGTCGCGGATGTTGGTGGCGCCGGTCAGCACCATGACCACACGGTCCATGCCGATGCCCAGGCCGCCGGTGGGCGGCAGGCCGTAGTCGAGGGCCCGCAGGTAGTCCTCGTCGACTACCATGGCCTCGTCGTCGCCGGCCTCCTTCTGACGGACCTGGTCCTCGAATCGGGCCCGCTGTTCCTCGGGATCGACGAGCTCGGAGAAGGCGTTGCACAGCTCACGTCCGGCGACCACGGCCTCGAACCGCTCGGTGAACCCGGGCAGTTCACGGTGGTCGCGCGACAGCGGCGACACCTCCTTGGGGTAGTCGGTGACGAACACCGGTCCCCACAGATCGGGCTCGACCGTCTTCTCGTAGAGCTCAAGGATGAGTTTGCCCTGGCCGTAGGAGTCCTTGACCTCGACGCCGTGGCGTTCGGCCACCGCCCGCAGTTCGCCAAGATCCTGGGTGACGCCGACCCGCTCGCCGGTCGCCTCCTCGATCAGATCGACCATCGAGGCTCGGCGCCACGGCGTGGTCAGGTCCAGGTCGCGCCCGCCGTAGGTGATCGTCGTCGAGCCGCAGATCTCGGTGGCGAGGTGGGCGATCAGCTCCTCGGTCAACGCCATCATGTCGCTGAAGTCGCCGTAGGCCTGGTACAGCTCGAGCATCGTGAACTCGGGGTTGTGGCGTGGGCTGATGCCCTCGTTGCGGAATACCCGGCTCATCTCGAACACCCGCTCGAGCCCGCCGACCACCAGCCTTTTGAGGTACAGCTCGGGGGCGATCCGGAGGTAGAGCTCGAGATCGAGTGCGTTGTGGTGGGTGGTGAACGGCCGGGCCGCCGCGCCCCCCGGTATGGGATGGAACACGGGGGTCTCGACCTCGATGAAACCCCGGTCCTCCAGCCACCGTCGGCTGAGCGACATGATGCGGGACCGGGCGACGAAGATCTCCCGGCTCTCGGGCGTGACCCACAGATCGACGTAGCGCTGGCGGTACCGGACGTCGGTGTCGGTGAGGCCGTGGAACTTGTCGGGGAACGATCGCCGGGCCTTCGCCAGCAGCTCCCAGCTCTCGACCTTGACCGACAGCTCGCCCTTGCGGGTCTTCATCACCTCGCCCGAGACCCCGATCCAGTCGCCGAGCGACAGGACTCGTCGAAATCGGGGGTGACCTTGGCCGGGGCGAAGAGCTGGATCCGGCCGCCCGAGTCCTGGAGCGTGCCGAACGCCAGCTTGCCTTGGACCCGGCGCAGCATCAGCCGGCCGGCCACGGTGGCCTTGACCCCGGTCTCGGCCCCGTCATCGATGTGGTCGTAGGCGGCCCGCAGCTCGGCCGACGTGGTGTCGGGCTCGAAGCGGTAGGGCACGGTCACGGGGGCGCCGCTGGTCTCGGTGTTGGTCACGGGCCTGAGGATAGCGGTGCCCCCGTCCAAGCATCCCCGGATTCCCGTAGCAATATCCGGGTCTGGACCTCGCGTTTTGCTACAGATCTCCGGGGGAATCTTTGAGGAGCAGGTAGGTGGCGGCGCCGAGTGAGGAGGCCAGGCAGGTGACGACGAGCGTCGTCGAATAGCCGAACCGGTCGATGAGGACACCGGCCGTCGGGGGACCGACGAACCCGCCAAGACCGGCCGCCGTGTAGAGCGCGCCGAGGACGCCGCCGAGCCCGGCCACACCGAACAACTGGGCCGCCACCACGGGCGACAGGGCGATGAACCCGCCGTAGGCCACACCGAGCACGAGGGCGAAGACCACGAGCTGCCAGTACCGGTCGGCTGCGGTCAACCAGACGAGATAGCTGGCCGCCATCGTGGCCAACGAACCGTAGAACAGGTTCATCGGTTCCACCCTGGTGGCCACCACGCCCAAGCCGAGTCGACCGACCACCGAACTCAGCCCGATGAGGCCGACGAGCAGGCCTCCGGAGCCGTCGATCCCCCGCTCGGCCACGTAGTCGGCCATGAACACAAACGGCACGAACAGCCCCGACGAGGTGAAGAGGATCGCCACGTAGAGCACGAGGAACGAGCGAGACGATCGGATCCGGGCCAGCAGCGGACCGCCCGAGGTTCCGTCGGCGCCGTCGGCGATCGGGGGCCGGCGGGCCCCGACGGCGGCCAACGCCAGCAGCACAGCCGCGGCGCCGGCCAGGTACAGATAGGTTTGGCGCCAGCCGTGGCGTTCGATCAGACGCTCGGTGAGCGGCGCCACAACCAAGGTGCCGGCCCCGATCCCGGCCACGGCGAATCCGACGGCGGTCGACCGATGACGATCGAACCAGGCGCCCACCGTGGCCACCATCGGCACGTAGCCGCAGGCCACACCGATCCCGACACCCAGGCCGTAGGTGACGTAGCCGACGACGATCGAGTCGACCTGCGAGGTGACCACCAGCCCGATGACGAGTGCGACGGCACCGACGAGGAGGACGGGACGCGGACCGAACCGATCGGCGGCACGACCCGACACCACGCCGAGCCCGAAGTAGAGCAGGGTCGTGATGGAGAAGACTAGTGCGATGGCGCCCCGGTCGGCGTCGAACTCATCGGCCATCGGCCGGAAGAACGAGCCGAAGCTGTAGGCAACGCCGAACACGGTGAACGTCGACAGGAACGTGGCCGCCGCCACCCACCACCCGGCCGCCGAGTCGAGCGTCGGCGTGCCGGGCGCCGCTGCCCTCACCGGCGTCGAAAACGGGTGGAATCGACCGAAGGTGGCCGCTTTCGCCCGCGAACGCGAGCCGGGCTCACGTGTCCGCCACCACATCTAGGGCCGCTACAGCGGCTCGAGTTTCGGCCAGCCGAAACTCCCGGCGATAACTTCCAATACAACCCATCAATCAGCCACCACGTCCAAGCCGATGTCGAGGACCCGGGCCGAGTTGGTGATCGAGCCCGATGAGACCAGGTCGACGCCGGTGTCGGCATATCCGTCGAGCGTGTCGAGGGTGATCCCGCCCGAGGCTTCGAGCAGCGGACGACGGCCACCGGTCTCGGCCGCCCAGGCGTCGACTTTGGATACCAGCGCCTTCAGCTCATCGGGGGTGAAATTGTCGAGCAGGATGATGTCGGCTCCTGCTTCGAGCGCCTCGACCATCAGCCCCTCGGTGTCGGCTTCGACGTGGACCGTTCGACCCGGCCAGCGGCGGCGGGCCTCGGCCACTGCGGAGGCGATCGTGATGCCGCCATCGCAGCCGCCGACGAGGTGGTTGTCCTTCAACATCAGCCAGTCACTCAGGTTGCCCCGGTGGTTGGCCGCTCCCCCGGCCCGCACCGCCGCCTTCTGCAACGACCGGTAGCCGGGCAACGTCTTGCGGGTGTCCCACACCGTGACCCGCCCGTCGGCCAGTTCGACCCAGCGGGCGGCGTTGGTGGCCACCCCGGAGAGATGGCTGAGGAAGTTGAGGGCCGTCCGTTCCACCGTCAACAACGTGGCGTACGGACCCCGCGCCACCCCGATGACGTCGCCGGCTTCGACCCGATCCCCGTCGGTGAGATGCCACTCGACGGTCAGCGACTCGTCGATCGCCCGGAACGTCTCCTCCACGCAACGGCAGCCGGCCAGCACACCGGGCTCCCGGGCGTTGAACTCCGCCGTCGCCATCTTCGAGGGATCGAGGAGCGAAGACGTCAGGTCGCCCAGCGGGGTCAGATCCTCGGCCAGGGCTCGGTCGACCAGGAAGCGGATGTCGGCCAGAGGTGGCTGCAAGTCGGTTCGCACCTCCGTCAATCTAGCGAACGCCATCGACCGATGCCGTAGCCGGCCACGAGGCGCCGAGTCCGGCATCGTGGGCGGGCGCCGGTCCGCTCCCTGGGAACCGACCGGCGCCTTTCCCGGAGCGGTACGATTCCGGGATGTCGGAACGTCGAGCATCGGCCGCCTCGGAGGCCGTCGATCCTGTTGTACCCGCTTCGGCCGCCGTGGTCGGATGTGGCGTCATCGGTGCGGCGTGGGCCGCCCGTCTCCGCCTCCACGGTGTGCCGGTGCGGGCCTACGATCCTTCACCCGACGCCGAGCGCATCCTCGGCGAGGTGGCAGCCAATGCCGTGGCGGCCTGGGCCGACCTCGGGCTGCCGACGGAGATGGCGCCGCTCACGATCTGCGCCACGATCGACGAGGCGGTGGCCGACGTCGACCTGATCCAGGAGAGCGTGCCGGAGCGGATGGAGGTCAAGCACGCCACCCTCTCGGCGATCGATGCCGCCGCTGGGGCCGATGCGATCATCGGCTCCTCGACCTCGGGGCTCCTGTGCTCGGACCTGGCCCGCCCGCTCGAACGGCCGGAGCGCCTGGTTGTGGCCCACCCGTTCAACCCGGTCTATCTGCTCCCGGTGGTCGAGATCGTCGGCGGCGAGC
>JAOUGG010000401.1 GCA_029857855.1 Acidimicrobiia bacterium
GATCAACGAGTTCCACCCCGGCGACATCGGCGTCGTCGTGGCGCTGCTGTTGAACCATCTGACGCTGCAGCCGGGTCAGGCCCTGTTCCTCGAGGCCGGCGTCCTTCACGCCTACCTCTCGGGTGTAGGCGTCGAGCTGATGGCCAACAGCGACAATGTGCTCCGCGGGGGCCTGACGACCAAGCACGTCGATATCGACGAATTGTTGTCGGTGGCCACTTTTGTCCCGACTCGTCCTCCGGTGCAGGCCGCCGTTGGGTCGCCCCATCGATTCGACGCGCCGGTCGCCGAATTCGCGCTCACCGCCTACCGGTACGTAGCCGGCGCGGAGCTGTCGATCTGTGAGGTCGACGGCCCCGAGATCGTGCTGGTCGAATCGGGTTCGGCCGTGTTGTCGGCAACGGGCGCCCGTGCTCCGGAGCCCGTCCGGCTCCGGGCCGGGGAGGCGGTGGCCGTGCCCGCCGCAACCGGGCGCTACGAGCTGGCACTGGAAGCTGCCGGCACGAGGGTCTGGCGGGCCACCGTCGGCCGGTAGCCACCGGTCCGGAGGACCGGCTTCACGAGTTTGCGTTTCGCAAACTCGCCGGCTCCGATGGGGTGCCCTGGAGATCGGTTTTTCCGCAGCCTGGTAGCCTGGTCCGGGTATTCCGATCCGCGCTTGCGCGCAGAGTATCGCAAACGGAGGTTCACCCGTGGCCCTGGCCCAGCAGCTACTCGACATCCTGGCTTGTCCCGACGACAAGGGCCCGCTGCTGTACTTCGAGACCGAGGGTTGGCTCTACAATCCCCGTCTCCAACGCCGCTATCGGATCGAAGACGACATCCCCATCATGCTGATCGACGAATCGGAGCAGGTCGACGACGCCGAGCACGACCGCCTGATGGCCCTGGCCGCCGAGCGGTCCATCCAGCCGACCTTCGACGCGTGACGCCGGTGATACCAATCCGACCGCTTCCGCCGCGACCTGCGACCAACCCCTCTTCCCCGTTCAGGAGCTGACATGTCCTCTGCCGATCCGCGACCCCGCACCGTGGCCGATGGCGACTACAAGGTCGCCGACATCAATCTGGCCGGCATGGGCCGCAAGCAGATCGAGCTGGCCGAGCACGAGATGCCCGGGCTCATGGCCCTGCGGGCGGAGTTCTATGACGCCCAACCGCTCAAGGGGGCCCGGATCACCGGCAGCCTCCACATGACCGTGCAGACCGCAGTGCTCATCGAGACCCTGACAAACCTCGGGGCCGAGGTCCGCTGGGCCAGCTGCAACATCTTCTCCAGCCAGGACGAGGCGGCAGCGGCCGTCGTCGTCGGTCCCGACGGCACCACCGAACATCCGACCGGGGTGCCGGTGTACGCCTGGAAGGGGGAGACCCTGGAGGAGTACTGGTGGTGCACCGAGCAGGTGCTCCGCTGGCCCGATTCGATCGGTGGGCCCAACCTGATCCTCGACGACGGTGGCGACGCCACGCTGCTGGTCCACAAGGGCGTCGAGTACGAGAGGGCCGGAACGGTGCCCGAACCGACCGAGGACGACTCGGAGGAGTGGACCGAGGTCCTCAAGCTCTTGAAGCGACTCCACGACGAGGATCCCACCCTGTTCACCAAGATGGGGGCCAATATCCGCGGCGTCTCGGAGGAGACCACCACCGGTGTCCACCGCCTCTATGAGATGAAGGAGGCGGGCACGTTGATGTTCCCCGGCATCAACGTCAACGACGCAGTGACCAAGTCCAAGTTCGACAACAAGTACGGCACCCGGCACTCGCTCATCGACGGGATCAATCGGGCCACCGACGTGATGATCGGCGGGAAACTCTGCGTGGTGCTGGGCTACGGAGACGTGGGCAAGGGTTGTGCCGAATCGCTCCGGGGCCAAGGGGCCCGCGTCGTCATCACCGAGATCGATCCGATCTGCGCGCTGCAGGCGGCGATGGACGGCTACGAGGTGACCACGATCGAGCGGGTGCTCGACAAAGCCGACATCTTTATCACCGCCACCGGCAACAAGGGTCTGCTGTCGGCCGAGATGATGGGTCACATGAAACAGGGGGCCATCGTCGGCAACATCGGCCACTTCGACAACGAGATCGACATGGCCGGCCTCTACCGCTCGAGCGACATCCAGCGAATCAACATCAAGCCCCAGGTCGACGAGTTCCGCTGGCCCGACGGCAAGAGCATCATCGTGTTGAGTGAGGGGCGGCTGCTCAACCTCGGCAACGCCACCGGGCATCCGAGTTTCGTGATGTCGGCCAGCTTCACCAACCAGGTCCTGGCCCAGCTCGAGCTGCACGCCAACGCCGAGTCCTACGGCATCGACGTCGTCACGCTGCCCAAGCTCCTCGATGAGAAGGTGGCCCGTCTGCACCTCGATGCTCTCGGCGTTCGCCTCACCGAGTTGTCCCAGGAGCAGGCCGACTACATCGGCGTTGCGGTCGACGGTCCGTACAAGCCCGACCACTACCGGTACTGACGTGTTCGGCGCGGGGCGCCGAACCTCGAGTTTCGCCTGCGGCGAAACATCGCCCGGCGGGACGGTCCGTACAAGCCCGACCACTACCGCTACTGACGTGTCCGGCGCCGGCGGGGTGGCGAGACTGTCACCGCCCGTAACTAGGGTCGCCTCATGGTGCTCATGCGGGTGTGTCCCTGGTGTCGGCGAAGCGAACCGTGGCGGCGGGGATGTCGCTGCCTGCCCGATCCGGCCGGCGGGCCGGTCCTCCGCGAGATCGTCGGGATCGACCTGGCCCTGGCCGTTCACGACTACGACGAGGTGGTTCGCCGGTTCGTCCTGGCGGCGAAGAACGGCGGTCGGGAGGATCTGCTTCGCCGCTTCGGCGTCCAGATCGCGGCCGTGCTCGCCGCCCAGGCCGACAACCTTCCCGATTCCTGGGGTGAGCGGCGTCCGACGGTGGTCTGGGTTCCGGCGAGTCGCGATCGGCGTCGTCGCCGAGGCTACGACCAGGGGCGTCTGCTGGCCCGTGCGGTCGGGCGCGAGCTCGGCCTGCCGGTCCAGCCGCTGCTGAGGCGCGCCGGTGGCGAGGCGCAGGAGGGTCGGGATCGAGCCGATCGCCTGTCCGGGCCGCGGCTTCGCTGTCGGGTGGGCCGGGCGCCGTCCCATGTCGTCGTCGTCGATGATGTGATCACAACCGGCGCCTCCGTTGGCGCAGCGGCGGCGGCGCTTCGGGGGTCGGGAGCGGTCATGGTCGTCGCCGTGGCGGTTGCCTCCTCCGGGTCGAATGGAGTGAACCACCCACCGGTGGGAAACGCTGGCTCGCGCCAGGTCTCCGGCCTATGGTGAGCAGGTAGCGATCCGCACGCTCCAGCGATCGCATCGGATGGAGGTTTGTATGGAAGTTTCGGTCAGTGGTCGGAAAACCGCCGTGTCCCAATCTCTGAAGCGTCAAGCCGAGGAAAAGATCGGCCGCCTGGAGAAATACCTCGACATGGATCGGGCCGAGGTCCACTTCTGGGAGGAGAAGAACTCCCGAAGCAAGGACACGGAGTTTTGCGAGGTCACGATGGAGGGACACGGGCACCACATCCGGTGCAAGGTGTCGGCCCCTGACGGGTTCACGGCGGTCGACCTGGCCGTGGCCAAGCTGGAGAGTCAGCTTCGCAAGCTGAAGACCAAGGTCCAGAAGCGTTATCGCACCCGGGAACGGCCGGCGATTCCTCCGGATCTCGTTCCGCACCAGCTGGTCAGCGGCGAGGACTCGGCCGAGCCGATGTACAACATCGTCAAGTCGAAGCTGTTCGAGATCAATTCGCTCGATCCGCAGGGTGCCGCGCTGCAGATGGACCTGCTGAACCACGACTTCTACATGTTCACCAACTCCGAAACCGAACGGGCCGCCGTCGTCTATCGCCGTGACGACGGGGACGTCGGCCTGATCGAGGTCGAGTAGGCCGAAGCCGGTCCCTGCCGGCCCGGCGCGTCAGTGGTGCGGGCTCACGCCAGTAGACTTCATACTGAGATGAAGCTACTCGACAAGATTTTGCGCGCCGGAGACGGCAAGCGGCTCAAAGCCGCACAGAGCATCGTGGCTCCGGTCAACGCTCTCGAACCCGAGATGCAGGCGTTGTCCGACGAT
>JAOUGG010000402.1 GCA_029857855.1 Acidimicrobiia bacterium
CAACGAGCTTGCGGTGGAGATCCGTCCTGAACCGCTGGCCCTGACACTGGCCGTCGATCTCGTCGATCTCGTCGACGGGACGCGCGACGGCGACCTCCTCGACCGGGTACGGGCCCTTCGTCGAAAGATCGCGATGGAGATCGGGCTGATCATTCCACCGGTGCGAACCAGGGATTCGCTCGATCTCGAGCCGAGCGAGTACGTCATCACCGTTCACGGGGTCGAGATGGGTCGGGGGATCGCTCCGCCAGGTAAGGTCCTCGTCATCGCCGAAGAACTCGGTGCGATACCCGGCGAACTGACACGAGAACCGGTATTCGGGCTCCCGGCCAAATGGCTGCCGATCGAGCACCGGCAGATCGCCGAAGCCTACGGTGCGACGATCGTCGACCGATCGTCGATGATCACCACCCACCTGGCCGAGGTGGTGCGACGCCAGGCGCCGGCGCTGCTGTCGCGGACCGAAACGAAGTCGCTCATCGAGCTCGTGCGTGAGTCCGATCCGGCGGTCATCGAGGAACTCACCGCAAGCGATCTGACCGTGGGGGAGGTGCAGCGGGTTCTGCAGGAGCTGTTGGCCGAACAGGTGTCGATCGTGGAC
Source organism: Acidimicrobiia bacterium (assembly GCA_029857855.1). Lineage (GTDB taxonomy): Bacteria > Actinomycetota > Acidimicrobiia > Acidimicrobiales > SZUA-35 > JAHELU01. The sequence continues at coordinate 602 of JAOUGG010000402.1, forward strand.
ATGGTTCGGATTCTCGACGTGGTCGGCGAACGGGCCCGCGAAACCAGGACGGTACCCGACCTGGTCGACGCCGTACGAACCATTCTCGGCCCCGCCATCACCCAGAACCGCATCAACCCCGACGGCAGCCTGCCTGTGGTCGTCCTCGATCCGATGCTTGAGCACATGCTTCTGCAGTCGCTGCAGGTCACACCGAACGGCGTCGACTTCGCCCTGGAGCCGGAAGCGCTCGAGGAGGTCATCCGGGTTCTGCGGGCCAAGATCGTCGAAATCGAGCAGACCGGGATCTCGCCGGCGCTCGTCACGGCGCGCATCCTGAGGCGCCCATTGAAGAAGCTGCTGGCGCTGACCGATCTCGATTGCCTCCTCCTCGCCTTCGAGGAGCTGGGCAGCCATATCCGCATCGACACCCGGGGAACCGTGACCAGTGAGCGAACACCGGCGTTACTCAGGGCCTGATCTGGCCCCGCTGTTGCGGCGAGTACGTGATGAACTCGGCTCCGACGCCGAGATCATCCGAGCTGAACGCATCCGCTCAGGCGGTCTGGCCGGGTTCTTCGCCCGCGAACACTACGAGGTCGTGGCCAAGCGCCCCGAGGTCGACCCGTCGGCGCCCTCGGAACCGGCAGGGCCCGCTCGAACGAAGCAGAACGGCCCCGATGATTCGATGGCCGGTGAGCGGATCATCGACGAACCGATCAATCGCCAACCGACCCTGGCAGACAAGCCGGACGTGAATGCGGGCGTGACGAGGGCCGAGCCGGCGTCGCTACCGGCCCCTTTGCCGGCTTCAACCGGTCCGGAGACGGCCGAGCCTGCGGTGGCGGGGGCCGGCGGGAGCACTCGTTCGATTCAGGCTGCGCTGCTCGACCGGGCCGATCGGGTGAGCACCGAGGAACTGCTTGTTCGCATTGCGGAGACGCATTCGCCGGAATGGGGTGGCGAGTCGTTCCAGTCGATTCTCGGCCGGGCGATGGTCGATTGGGCGAGCCCCTCCGGGGACGTACCGTCGGTCGACGAGAACCGACCCGATGATTCGCAGGTCCGACTCGGCCCACGTCATCCGGCCGAATCGATCGATGCGCTACGCCTGGAAACGATCCGGACCGGTGAGAACGTCGTCGAACCCGCATCGCCAACCCAATCGGCCGCGACCGAGGCATCGGCCGAGGAGTCGGCCGATCAGGTCGGTGCCCGGTCGAATCGGCTGGACGTCGATCCGGAGCATTCAGCGTCGTTGTCGGCGATCGATGACGGGTGGCGAGGTCCGGCCGACGGTTACCTCCCGTCTCAATGGGCCGACGGCGTCACCCCGCCTCCATGGGGGCCGCCCTGGATACAGGGATGGCCCCCGTGGATGGTCAACGGCTGGCCAGGCTACAACCCGGGGGATCCGTCGGCGGGAACCTCTGCGCCCCATCTCTGTGCCAACTGTTCCGATCCTGTTGCCTCCGACGGCCAGGATCACGACGAACCGTCGCCACGATCGCCCCGCGATCGGGATATCACCGCGATCCCGAATGCCGTCGCGTCCTGGTCGGAACTCGGCCGGGAGATCGACGACATTCGACGCCGGCTCGACGACATCGTCGGGACGCTTCGTGACGCCACGGGCGACGAGTTCTGCGACTGTGGTCGGGAGCCGTGCCCGTGCTCGTTGGAAGACGGTCACGAGCCGGAGCCCGAGCGGCCCCGATCGGCACCGGGGGCCGACGGCGGGCGCGGGTCCGGTGATCGTCGCCGGCCGGTGAACGCTCGTTCGGAACACGAGCAAGGTCCGGGCCGGCCAAACCGAAGGGGCAAGAACAGTCGACGTTCCGACAGGACCGATCGATGACCTCGCTGACCCGGTCGCCCCTGCGCAGCCGCTGACATGGATCAGCGACGATTCCGCTCGCTGTGCGGGGCCGGTATTTTTCTGCTCGCCCTGGGCGCCAACGGACGGATGTTCATCGCTGCCTTCAGCGGAGATTTCTCGGCCGATTACGTTCTGCTTCGATACATCGCCGCCCTGGTGATCGGCTATGTCGGTATGCGGATCATGGACTCGATTCTCTTTCGGCCAAGGCGACCGACCGCGGCCGAGACCACCGCTCCTGTCGAAGCCCCTACCGAGTCGAATGCCGAAAGGTCTTGACCGCCCCCAGGTCGCTTCGAATGACGCGATCGCCCGACCGGTCTGGACTACCATGCGTACCGCCGCGCCGCCGACCCGGATCACCAGATGCATGAAATCGAACACGAAACTGCCGATGGTGAAGCCATGACGATGGTCAGCATTGATTCGCGACGATTCGGGACCATCGAAGTCGATGAGAAGTCCCTGTTCGAATTCGCCGACGGCCTGCTCGGGCTCGAGGAGTCGACTCGTTCGCTGGTCCTGGTCGAGCAGGACGACACGCCGTACTTCTGGTTGCACTCGGCCACCGATCCGGACGTGGCCTTCGTCGTCACCGACCCCTGGTTGTTCTGGCCGGACTACGACATCCTCATCCCCGACGAGGTGGAGGAGGAGCTGGGACTGACGGGTCCCGAGGACGTGGGGGTCATGGTGCTCGTGTCCATTCGACCGGCTCAGAGCGACGGGGCGCCGACCGTGACGGCCAACCTTCTCGGACCACTGGTCGTGAGTTCCTCGACACGACGGGGGCGTCAGCTGGTGCTGGACAACGCCCGGTACTCGGCTCGTCAGAGGATCGGCGCCTGATGCTGGTTCTCAGTCGACGCCAGGGCCAGGCCATCGTCATCGGCGACAACGTCGTGGTTCGTGTCGTCGAGCTCAAGGGCGACCAGGTTCGCCTGGGGATCGACGCCCCTCGTTCGGTGATCGTTCACCGTGAGGAGATCGCCGAGGAGATCGCAGCAGAGAACCGGGCGGCCCGGCAGGCCGAGTCGGTGAATCTGGCCGACCTTCCCCTGCCGATGCCGCGGAAGAAGACCGATGAAACGGTGACCGGGTCACCCGGCGGCGGTTGATCCGCCGGATGACCCGAAGCAACGCAGACCCAATCCGCTAGGGGCGGCCGCTCTTTCCCCCGCCTTTGCCCTGGTTGGCAGGCACGATGACCTCGGCCGTCGTGAACAGCGTCTGGCTCCCGTCGGAGATGCGCAGATACAGCGTGTAGGTTCGGCCGTCGGTGCTGAACCGCTCCGCCCGCAGGTTGACCGTGTCGTCACCGGTGATCTCGATGTCGTTCGGCACGTCCTCGGGATCGAGCCCGCTGTCGGCCTCCGACGACTCGACGGCCAGAATCTCCACCGTCAAAGGTGCACTGGAACCCGTGGCGCCCACGGTGATCGCCCGGTACTTGTGGTTCGGAGGCCACAGCGAAGCCGGGGTGGGAACACCCTCGAAACCGGACGGGCCGAGATCCAGTCCGACGAGGGCCGGATCGTGATCGGACGTCCGGAACTCGTCGGGGGCGAAGAGGATCTCGACGTGGTTGTCGGTCTTGAAGTCGGTGTTGTAATCGAGCACCGACGGCTCGTC
>JAOUGG010000405.1 GCA_029857855.1 Acidimicrobiia bacterium
TGCTGCGGGCGGATCCTCGCGAGGAGACCGTCACGCGGATCGCCAGTTCACTCGGGGTGACGCATCTGGGTCGCACCTCGGGGCGGTATCGAGCCGTGTTCGGCGAGGTGCCGAGTCAGACGCTGCTGTCCACCGCTTGACCGTGCCGGTCGTGGCACCCGGGTCGCCGGCACGCGCCTGCTTGGTGGCGAATCTGGATAGCCGGATCTGTGCCCCTGGTGGTCTGATGGTGGGGAGGTCCGCCTGACACGGTGCTGCATGAAGGCGGTGTCGACACGAATGTGGGCTGAGGACAGGAGTGTCGGATGAGCGAAGTGACCGAACTGCACGGCAAGCGGATGCGCTCGAAGGATGACTTCGTCGAACGAGTGGCGGCGGGGCGGGCTCATCGCAATGTGGTGTCGTTGGAGGCGCACGCGGATCTGGGCCGCGTGGATGACCGCCCGGATCCGGTGGAGCTCCTGGTGGCGCAGGACGAAACTCGTCTCGTGGAGCTCGTGCCGATCCGTCATGGCCGGATGCGGGTGAGTCCGTTCACGTTCTACCGGGGTGCCGCTGCGATCATGGCGTCGGATCTGTCGAGGGCGGCGACGACGGGTCTGCGGGTGCAGTTGTGCGGCGACGCGCACCTGTCGAACTTTGGTGTGTTCAACGGGGCGGACCGCCGGCTGGTGTTCGACCTGAACGATTTCGACGAGACCGCGCCCGGTCCGTTCGAGTGGGACGTGAAGCGGCTGGCTGCGAGTGTGACGATCGCCGGGCGCAACAACGAGCTGAAGGGCAAGCAGATCAGGTCGGCGACCCGGGCCGCGGTTCGTGGGTATCGCGAGGTTCTCGGGCGGACGACGGCGTTGAGTCCGCTCGATGTGCATTACTACCGCATCGAGGTCGACTCGTTGGTTGCCCGGATGGATGAGAAGCGTCGCAAGCGCTCGCGCTCTGCGATCGCCAAGGCGACCCGCAAGGACAGCGTGCGTGCGTTGGAGAAGTTGACCGAAGTGGTGGATGGCCAACGGAGGATCGTCGAGAAGCCTCCTGTGATCATTCGGGTGGACGAGTTGCTCGAGGGATCCGAGCGGGAGCGTGTCGTCGAGTTCTTCGGACGGTATGTGGCGACGTTGGCGCCCCATCGCGCCGATGTGCTGCGGCGGTACCGGTTCGTCGACATGGCCCACAAGATCGTTGGTGTCGGCAGCGTGGGAACGCGTTGCATGATCGTGTTGCTCGAGTCCGACCGGGGTGCGCCGCTGTTCATGCAGTTCAAGGAGGCCACTCGTTCGGTGCTCGAGCTCTATGCTGGCGACGCTGGTTTCGATCAGGCCGGCGAGCGGGTCGTGCGCGGCCAGCGTCTGATGCAGTCGACCGGCGACATCTTGTTGGGATGGTCGCGCTATGAACGTGCAGACGGCGGCACCGGGGATTTCTACTTCCGGCAGCTCTGGGATGGCAAGGGCTCCGTCGAGGTCGACGAGATGGGGCCCAAGCGGCTGAAGAACTACGCATGGCACTGTGGGGCGGCACTCGCCCTTGCCCACGCCAGGAGCGGTGACGCAGCGATGATCACCGGGTACCTGGGCGATGATGCGACGGCGGATCACATCTTTGCAGACTTCGCTGATCGCTACGCCGATCTGAACCTCACCGACCACGCCGCCCACGAGGGCGCCATCGAGAACGGCCGGGTCCCATCCGTCGACGGCATGTAGGCGTGCGTCGGCCGAGTGCAGGAACCAGCGCCCGCCGGACGGACCAGGATCGTGGCGATCCTGGATAGTCCGTCGAGACGGGGGCGACCATGATGGTGGCTGGAGCTGCCAAGCTGATGTCCACTCAGCTCCTGGCGCCAAGGAGGCACAGGCTCACATGACAACAACGGCAAAGGTGACCGCCGACAACTACGTCCGTGCCGAGAGCGACTTCCAGATGAGGGGCTACGCCGAGGCGATGGACTGCTTCGGCAAGTTCGCCGTTCAGCGGACGCACTACGACGTCGACAACCAGGTGACCGTTCGTGGGAACCGCGACACGATCTACATGTTCGGCACGTTCGACCTTGGCTCGTCGCCGCTGACGATCACGATGCCGGACCCTGGAGACAGGTACCAGTCGCTGATGCTGATCAACGAGGATCACTCCATCCCGCCTGCGGTCTACGGGCCGACAACGAGCACCCTCACGATGGAGGAGATGGGGACTCGCTACATCCTGATGTGCGTTCGGACCTTCGCGGATCCCGACGACCCAGCCGATATGGCGATCGCTCAGGCACTACAAGACGCGGTCGTGGTCGAGCAGGACGACATCGGGTCGCTTGACGACATGCCGGTCTGGGACAAGGAAGGTGTCGAAACCTTGCGTGCAGGAATCAACGTGCTGTCCGCAACGATGTCGGACACCTCGACGTTCTTTGGTGAGAAGGACAAGATCGACCCGCTCCACCATCTGATGGGCACGGCGTTGGGATGGGGCGGGCTGCCCAGAGAGGCCGCCGTCTACTCCAATGTCTACCCAGAGAAGAACGACGGCAAGACGCCCTACACGCTCACCGTCGGAGACGTGCCGGTGGATGCGTTCTGGTCAGTGATCGTGTACGACAGCAAGGGCTGGATCGTCAAGAATGCTCGGGACATCTATTCGTACAACAACATCACCGCCAAGAAGGCGGCGGATGGCAGCATCACGATCCACTTCGGCGGTGACCCCGAGGCCGACAATTACATTCCCATCATGGAGGGCTGGAACATCATCGTGAGGATGTATCGACCGGGGCAGGAGATCCTCGACGGTACCTTCCAGTTCCCGGCACCTTCGCCGGTGGCCTGAACACCACCACGTGCAGCAAACTCAGCGATGACCGACGACAGCGCGACACCGGGTGGGGCCGGCGAGACGATCGGCGGGGGGCAGGACTGGCGACGGTTCCTCACGTTCAAGTGGGTGCTGGGCGGGGCGTTGGTCGTTGTTGTCGGTCTGTGGCTGGCGTCCACGATCGGGGCGTACGCGGCAGAGCTCGATTTCGAGGGCCTCGACCATCCGTACGCGCTGTTGTTCGGCTTCGTCGCGTTCGACGCGGTGATTCCGATCTTTCCGAGCGAGTCGCTGCTCAACTCGGCTTCGACACTCGTCGCCCAGGGCAGCAGCAACCTCGAGATCTGGCGTCTGATCATCGCCGGCGCACTGGGCGCGATCGTCGGAGACTCGGCGCTCTACTGGCTGTCGCGGACGGTGCTGCGCACGTTCATGGCCGATCGAGTCGAACAGGCCGCGCAGAACGAAAAGGTCGGCCAATCGCTGCGGCTCCTCGAAGAGCGGGCCGGCATCCTGATCGTGTTCGGTCGTTTCGTCCCCGGAGTACGTTTCGTCGTCGGCGCCACGATGGGACTCACCCGCTACTCGTACTGGCGCTTCCTCGCCTGGGGCTCGCTCGGGAGCGTGTCCTGGGCGGCGTTCACCTGCATCTCCTCGTACCTCGTGGGCTCGGTCATCGCCGATCGACCTGTCGTTTCGATGCTCGTGTCGGTGATGATCACCACCGCCTTGCTCACCACCCTGTACCAACCTTTGAAGCGTGGCTGGGAGGATCAGGCTGCGTCTACGCCCTCTACGTGAGCCCTGCTCGACGGGTCGGTGCGGGGACCGCCGATCGAAACGACCTGCGGCGATTCTGGATAGCGCAATGACCGCCATGCACGGAAGATCAAGAGGAATCTGGACAGAGAGGGAGACAACAATGGCAGTAGCGGGTGAGCGTCAAGTGAGCGCGTGGGCCGCAGGTTGGGCGGCGTTTGCGGGGATCATGCTGGTCATGATCGGCTTCTTCCACGCCTTCGCCGGCATCGTCGCGATCGTGGATGACACGTTCTACGTCGTGACCCAGGGGTGGATCTTCGAGTTCGACGTCACGGCGTGGGGCTGGATCCATCTCGTCGGTGGTGTCGTCGTGGTCGCCGCCGGGTTCGGCATCTTTTCCGGGAATGTCCTGGCGCGGACTGTCGGCGTCGTGGTGGCGGTGATCAGTGCGCTGGTCAACTTCGCCTGGTTGCCGTATTACCCGGTGTGGTCGGGGTTGATGATCGCGCTTGCTG
>JAOUGG010000404.1 GCA_029857855.1 Acidimicrobiia bacterium
GACCATTTTCCACCGGTCGATAACCGAGAAGCCGTTCCGGAGCGTCTGGTCCTCGGACCCAGGAACCCGGCGCCCGAACCAGGGCAGGAGCTGCCAGTCGCCTCTAATCCAACGGTGAAGGCGGCGCACGAAGGCGAAGTAGCTGGGCGGGTAGTCTTCGTAGACGACGATGTCGGTGGCGAGGCCCACCCGGCCGTGGATCCCCTCCAGGAGATCATGACTGGCCACGGCGTTCTCGGGGACCCTTCCGGCCAGACAACGTGAGAACGCGGCCACGTCGTAGATCGCCTTGCCAACGTAGATCCCGGCGCCGAAGAGGTCCTGATAAACGTCCGAGACGGCACGACTGTAGATGTCGATGGCCGTGTCGCCGCAGAAGAGCCGGCTGAACAAAGTGGTCGCACCACTGTAGGGCGAGGTCTCGACCCGGGGCTGGACGATCGTGTACCCGGCCCGCACGCGGCCCGACTCGGGATCGAACTCGGCCCGGTTCAGCGGATGCGCCAGCGTCCCCACCAGACGGGCCGCGGTACCCGGCCCCAGCGTGGTGTCGGTATCAAGGGTGAGTACGAACCGCACCCCCTCCAACCCACGGGAGTCGCCCTCCTGGACCCGAAAGCCCGTGTTCTCGTCGCCTTGAAGCAACCGGTTGAACTCCTCGAGCTTGCCCCGCTTGCGCTCCCATCCCATCCAGCGATTCTCGGATGGATTGAACCGTCGTTCGCGATGGAGCACGTGGAAGGGCCGAACCGGTCCGTGGCGTCGGTTGAGCTCGGTGATGCCGGCCACCGCCTGGTCGAGCAGGGCCTGGTCCTCCGGGGCGTGCGGCGTGTCGGCCTCCCCGAAGTCGGTCAGTAGCACGAACCGGAGGCTCGGGTCGGGGTTGGAAAGCCGGTGGCGTTCGAGCTGGGCCAGCAGGTCACTCACCTCCTCGGTGCTGGTGAGCAGGCTGGGGACGGCGATGGCGGTGGTGTATTCGGCCGGGATTCCACCGTCGAAGTCGAGCTTCGGTAGCCGGGTCGGCGGTAGGAGCAGCGAGATGGTCCGATGGAGCACGGCATGAGCGGGAACCGAAGCCGGAAGGAGAAGCAGGACCAGAGCCAACAGCTCCAGCCAGACCGGCGCATCCTCGAGGAGCAGATACAGCGCGGGGAGGAGCATGAAGCCGGCGGTCAATGCCGACATGGCGCCGAGATACACCGCGGTGGCGTGGCGCCGCATCCAGCGCCGAAATCGATACGACCGGTTGGGCCGGTATCGGATGGCCGCTTCGAGTCGTGGACGGCCCTCGGCGATCAGCCAGAAGCCGACGTGGCCGCCCCGCCCATCGCCGGTGCCCCGGGCCAGGGCCACAGCTCGCCGAGCCACCTCGTGCTCATCGTGGTGCGAACCGCGTGCGAGATCCTCGACGGCGCGCCGGTAACTGTCCCTGGTCTCCGAGTCCATCGCCGAGAAGATTCCGGCGGGGTCGTCCTGAAGTGCGGCATCGATGGCGCTGGTCGTTTCGACGAACTCGGGCCAGGAAATGGCGTTCAGTGTCGTGAGGCTTCGCACGGAGCGGGCTATCCGCTCGGTGTCGTCGAGCTCGACCGACGTCTCGTGCACATCGGCGACGGGGAAGGGCGCTCGGCTCCCGGGGACCAGTCGCTCCAACGACCCGACCAGCGTTTCGAGACAGGTCAAGCGCAGCATCGTCGGTAGCGCCCACAGTTCGGCCAGCTCGAAACGATCCACATCCTGGTAGGCGGTCACGAACCGTGTGACCGAATCGGCGTTGAGCTGGAGGTTGGTCGCCTTCACGATGTGGCGGGCCACGTCGTAGATCCGGGGTGGGCGCGATCCCCGCCCGTCGGCAAGGCTGACCAGCAGCGAGTAGTAGCCGTCCGGCATGTTCTCGTCGATCTGGCGGGCTACCAGATCGAGAACATGGCGGTTGTCGAGCAGCCACTCCGCCGCCTTGCCGGCCGCAGGTTCCTCCGCCACCTTGAGGCTGGTCTCGTAGAGCCAGTCGGGGATCGAATCAAGGTGGTCGCGAGCCGGGAGTCGGTCAGGGGGCTGATCCGAAGGCGCGTGCCCGCTGGCAAGAGCCCGGGCCGAAGTGACGAGGCCTGCCGGCGCGTCGACGGCCGGCCGCTGAGGCATCAGCCGTCGGTGGCGTGCGGGAGCCGCACGCCGGCTTGGCTCCGGGCGTCCGGTCCAGTCGGTGGATCCGGCGGCGAGGAATCCCGCACGATCAACAGCGGTGCGGTGAGATGCTCGATCAGGAGCCGGGCAACGGAACCGACCGGCTGCTGTGCCCGCCCGCCGTGGCCGTGACCGGAGAGCACCACGAGATCAACGTCGTTGAGGTCGATCCGATGCTGGATCTCGTCGCGGACGTCGCTGTCGACCTCCACCTGGGTCTGGACTCGGATCCCGTCACCCTCCAGCCGGCGGGCGACCCCCTTGAGATACGCGGTCGCGGCCCGAACATTTCGATCGACGAGGCGACGGTCGAGATCCCTTTCCTGATCATCGAGCGGACCGGGGCACGGATGCGGCGGATCCGGAACCACATGAAGCAGAACGATCTCGGACCCCTCGGATCTCGCGATCCGGTCGGCGACCGCCAGCGCACTCTCGGCGCGCGCCGATCCGTCGAGGGGCACGAGCACCCGGCGGTATGTCGCGGCCTCCGTCGATGGTTTCGCAAACTGGTGAGCCGGAACCAGCAGCACCGAACCCCGGACACCTTCCACCAGCTTTCGGGCGGTGCTCGCCAGCGCCCAGTCGGTTCGGCCCCGCTCACCGTGGCTGCTCAAGACGGTGAGATCGACATCCTGGCTTCGAACCCAGTGCCGAATCGACTCGGCGGGGCGCCCCTCGAGTACTTCAGCCACCACGTTGGTCAACTCGGGACCGCCGTCGGGCTCGACCCCCACATACCCCGATAGCAGACTTTCGAGATGGCGTTGGGCCTCGGTCCGCTGGACCTCCCAGTCGAGCGGATCGGTCAATGCGGCTCGTAGCCCGTCGTGCAACGGTTCCAGGACGTGCAACAGGGTTAGCCGGGCGTCGAACGCCCTGGCCACCACCGCGGCGTGGGGCATGGCGCTGTCCCCGATCGGTGACCGGTCGATGCAGACCGCAATATGACGGATGGGCTGGCGATCGCCGGATTGGTGGATGGGACGCTTGGTGGTCGAGGTTTCAGGCATGGCTTCCTCCGTCCGACGGGGCGGCCGGGTGGGCGTCAACTTCCAGGATGGATCCGGGCTGGTTCCTCTTGTAGAGCTGAAGGTCCCGATCGGGTCGCCGCCTTTCGACGGAGCGGATCTCTCACTGCGACCGTTCGCGGACGACCCGGGCCACATCGAGGGAGGCGATGGTGTGGGACGCCGGCCACTGGGCCAGGGCGCTGACAACGAGCACGGCCACAGCCGACAGGATCAGGGTTCGCGCCCGTATCTGGAGGCCGAAGTCGAACAGATCACTGGTGAAGCTGTTCATGAACACGGCCGATACCCAGTAGCCGATGGCCAGGCCGGGGATGATTGAGAGGGCCGTGAGCAGGAGGTTCTCCCCGGCGACCAGTTTCGCGAGTTGACCGGTCGATGCGCCGTTCACCTTCATGGCCGCCAGCTCGGGCGACCGCTCGGAGGTGTTGACGGTGGTGGTGTTGAACAGCAGGGCGAAGGCCATCAACGCTCCAAAGGCCAGCATCACGCCGACGAATGCGTAGAAGAGTGACAGGAGGCTCTGGGCGGTGTCGTAGAGGGATCGGGAGTCGACGTAGGCGACGACGCCCGGGAGGGCGGCGATTCGGCGGCGCATGACCTCGCGGTCGGCCCCGTCGGCGAAGGACACGAGCACCGATGTCGTCGGCGAGGATGCGGTCAGGGATTCGACGGTTCGGGCCTCGGCGTAAACCATGGTGCCGAGCGGTTCGTCGACGAACTCGACAACGGACAGCTCGAGCGACGCCAGTCGATCGGTGCGGGTGATGGTCACGGTGTCGCCGACGTCGATGTCGAGCAGTGCGCCGAGTGATCGGCCCGCCACCAGGCCGGCATCGGGAAGGCCGGTGCCGAAGTCGTGCATCCTGG
>JAOUGG010000406.1 GCA_029857855.1 Acidimicrobiia bacterium
CAGGCCGGTACGATCGTTGACGAAGTTGTGCCCGGGCAGCACTCGCCAACGGTTCGCCCGGGCCCGACCGTTCTGATCGATCACCCAGACCCGGTCGGTGGCGATGGCGATCCGAGTGGTGTCGGACGCAGGATCCATTCTGGCCACCGACGGGTTGCTGTAGAACTGGGCGTTCTCATGGTCCGGCCTCTTCTCCCGTTCCCAGATCGCCGGCCCGTCGAACCAGCCGGTGGGTCGCCCCCTCCAGTAGCTGTTGTGGGTCTGGATCAGGACGTTGTGGGGCCGCACGAGGTCGAAGGCGACACCGCCCCCGTCACCGCCGGCGATCTCATCCCAGACGACGTCGCCCGTTCGGGCCAGGCCGCCGTTGTCCTGGCAACCGACGATGGCGAACGACGATGACGTGGGATGGGAAGCCCCGTATTGGACCTCCAGGGCGGCGATCCCGTCGCTGCGGGTGACGAACGTCTTGTCCCGGCCGCTCTCCTGCGACACGGTTACGCCACCGTCGTTACCGACCCAGACGTTGCGACCGTCACCCGAGGCGATCCGGATGGCGTGGACATCGGCGTGCACGCCTGTTCCAACATGGCCGGGACGAAACGAGCGGTTGGCGCCTCCCGTGTCGGAGATGCCCGGAACCGCCACCAGATCGTCGCCGTCGACGTCGAAGCTCCACAACGACGACATGAAGAGGGAGTTGACGTGGAGCCCTGATCCACCGAGGAACACCCGGTCCCGGGCGGTCGAACCGCTTCCGATCAGCGTTGCGGCGATCGCCTGGCTGTAGTCGCCCTGCTTCCCCCAGAACCGGTTGTCGTTTCGAGTCTCCCAGTGACGGCGGGTCGGGCGGGGCACATCGAGACGGCGCAGCGTCGGTGGCGACGAGGCGTCGTGGGCCGCCAGCGGATTGTCGACGGCGCAGATCTCGACCTTTTTCTTGTTGTCGGCTGCGTCCCAACCACCCAGGACATAGACCGACACGGACGCCCCGGCCCCGGCTGCGGCCAGACTGGCCCGGTCCCGGGGGCGCCGCAGTCGATCGGCGAACATGCCCAGAACGGCGCCGTCGACCTGACGGAACGTCTGCCCGCCGTCGTCGCTGTAGGCCGGTGTCGGTGGACCGGTGAAGTCGAGCTCCGGATCGTGACGGGGGACGAGGGTGGCGTAGAGCCTGCCGTTCGAGTTGCCCGAGACTCCGAGCCAGAGGAGATCGGTGACCTTGGGATCGGCCGGATCGCCCGCGTGATCGACGAACGGCGCGGGGTCGCCGGTGTCGTCGTTGAACGTCGGGGACAGCTTCGCCCAGGTGAACCGACCACCCGATCGGGTGCCTCGGATCAGCCCGGCGCTGGTGCCGGCGATCACCACATCGCCGTCGGCCCCCGCCGTTGCTCCCGGTCGGCGGACCAGCCGGTAGATTCCCAGTCCTTCGAATTGGGCAAGTCCGTCGGCCGTCTCCCATGGATCCTCGTCGAGCCGGCTGTTGGCCGGCGCACGGGCGGCCAGCACGCCGACTCCGCCGAGGTCGACCGCCTCGTCGGAGACCACGCCGTCGGGGGTCGTCTCGCCGGTGCCGACCATGACGAAGTCCTCGGACGTGTTGTCGCCGAAGTCGACGAGCAGCGACCCGACCGAGTGGACGCTGTTGGGACCACCGGCGGAACCGATCCGGCGAACCCAGCCGCCGACCGGCCGCCACGTTCGGCCGCGGTCGCCGGTGTACCAGACGCCTCCCTTGGCCGCACCGGCGTAGGCCCGGCTTCCCGTCGGATCGATCTGCAGATCCCGGATCCGACCGGTGACCGGCATCCGCCGCTCCCGCGCCGACTGCGGATCGATGCTGATCGACGGGCCGATCGGAACCCACTGCCGCTCGTCGAGCACGGCCAGGGCGGTCCCGTCCACTTCCTCGAACCGGAACCGCCATCCGTGCTCCAGCCGCTCCCACGGTTCGGGCAGGCTGCGGTTGCGGACGGCCCGGCGGGCGCTCGGATCACTCATCGCCGTGCTCCTCCACCACTCGGACCCAGCCCTCCTGCAGCTCGTGCGGCAGGCGGGGCAGCAGGGCGGCCTGCGAGGCGGCGACGATCGGATCCTCCCGCCACGTCAACGGCCCGGTTCTGCGAATGAACTGCTGGTGCTCGCCCAGCAGGTTGATCTTCGGCAACCGGATCTCGGAGCCGTCGACCAGAACCGGCCCGACCCTCACGGAGGGAACCAGCCGCTTGAGTCCCCGTTCGACCCAGTCGTTGTGGAGCTCGATGGCCTTGCGGGGCAGGATGCCGGAGGTGACGTTCACCTTGCCCGCCGGCATCATCAGCAGCGTGAGCCGGTAGGTCTGACCGGGCCGCACCAGGAGCACGTCGTCGCCGGTCACGTAGTCGTGGTCGAGGGCCTGGGCCGCCGGGGCGACAACATCACCGAGGAGGCCGAGTTGCCCGCGGTGACGCCCGTTGTCGCGGGCGTCGGCCACCAGCCTGCCGTCGACCAGGTGGAACCGGCTGTAGTCGTCGTCGACGAAGTAGCCGAGCAACGAGTCGTCGGACCGCTGCAGGTCGCCGAGGCGGACCGGGAACCGCTGTTCGGCAAGCGCCTCGAAGGCGGCCCGGCGGGCGGCGGCCGTGTCGGGTGAGGCGACGATGACCTCGTCGAGATCGTCGGGCGTCTCCAACCGGAGCACGGCCCGGACCACGGCGATGGGCCGGCCGACAAGACCGGCCACCGCGCTGGTCCCGGACGCGGTCAGCGTGTCGACAGTCCACATCGTGGTGTCGACCGCCCGGAGCAGCGCGGTGAGCGAGCTGTCGTGGGTGGGGTCGGTGGTGCCGCCGTCAGGATCGGCCTCGACGTCGGAGCGGGCGTTGATGTCGGATCGCACGACCCCGGCGGCGATCTGCCCGGCGATGACGGTGTGGTCGTCGAGTCCGGCGAGCGGGCCGGAGCCCGGAGGGAGTGGGCGGCCGGGTGCCGGTTCCCAGCGAACGGCGCCGGTCAGTTCATGATGGCCGAGCTGGCCGAGCGGGGTACCGTCGACGTCGAAGAACTCGAGGGCCTCGTCGATGTGGTCGGGGAGCAGATAGCCGACAACCGGGTTGACGGCGACAGCCGTGTCGATCTGATCGACGAAGGCCTCCGGTGCGCCGGCGCCGTCTCCCCGGTGGGCGGGGTCGACGAGGCGCAGCAGGAGCCGGGAGCCGTGCTGGAGTCGGGGTCGGACGGTGATGGCGGTCGGGTCGTCGGCCACGGTCAGCATCGTTGTGGTGTCGACCCGTTCGACCGGCACGTCGAGGGTGCGGCCGAAGGCGTCGACCAGTCGCAGGCGCCGGAGCGCGACCTGGCCGCCGAACAGCGGGTGGGCGGGGCCGTCGGCCCGGGGTCGGTCGTCGTCGTCGGGATCCGACGACAGCCCGCCGACGTAGTCGATCCCGAGGAGTTGCTCCCGAATCCCGTCGAGCGACGCCGAGGCCATGTCGAGCGGTGACAGGAACGTCTCGATATCGGTGAGATCCCGGCGGTGCCGGTAGCCGAGGGAGTCGCGACGGCGACGCTGTTCGGTCTCCCACCGTTCCAAGGCCGAGTGGAGTGAACGGAGCGCACCCCGGCCGAGTGGGCTGCGACCCGTGTAGGTCTTCGTGAAGGATCGGGCGTCGCCGTCACCGTCGGCCTCCGCCGGCTCGAAGTCGAGGTCGACCAGGCGCCAATCGCGAAGGGTGGTGGAGCCGGTCACCTCCACCTCCCACTCGACCCACAGCGGGGCCCAGGGCTGTCGCCAGGTGGTGACCCCGACAGGGCTGGGGGGCTGACCGTCACCGAGGGAGATACGGGTGAGTTCGGTCGCGGCCCGGATGCGTTCCCGCCGGTCGATGGCGTGGTGATCCCAGCCGACCCGAACCACTCCGTCGGAATCGGAACCGGCGGCGGAGGCGTCGTCGCGGATGGCCGCCAAGGCACCGGAGGCGTCGCCCGTGTAGCTGCCGTCGGGGCCGAACAGCAGGAGCGACTCGGCCTCCATCCGGTTGAGGATCGCTCTACCGAATCCGTCGGACGATCCCGCCCGGCGGGCGGCGAAGTCGGC
>JAOUGG010000407.1 GCA_029857855.1 Acidimicrobiia bacterium
GTGATCCATGTCGGTCCTGAGGGTGAGAAGGTCTGGACCGGGGTTCCCTCGCCGTTTGCCGAACGCCGTTTGACCTCCCCGTCGGCGAACGTTGGCAACGGCAACGGCAACGGCAACGGCAGTGGCGCGACGGGCGACGACCCCGGTGTCGTCGCCGTGTCCGGCTCCGAACCCGCGCTGCTGATCTTCACCAGTGGAACAGCCGGTCCGTCGAAGCCGGCGATCCTCACCCACGACAACCTGGTGTCGAGTCTCCAGTCGGTGCTCTCGCTGCCCCTGGATCTGGTTTCGGAACCTCACAGTTTCCTGGCCGTCATCCCGCTGTTCCACGTGTTCGGCGTGCATATGGTCGTGCACCTCGCCCTGATCACGGGTGGCAGCGTCATCCTCGACGACTACGGCAACGCCCAGCACATGCTGGAGCTGATCCGCGCCCACCGGCCGATGGTGGTCGCCGGGCCACCGGCGCTGTGGCAGCGGATGGTGGCCCAGGGCGGTCAGGCGACCGACTTCGGCTCGGTCAGGCTCGCGGTTTCGGGCGCGGCCGCGCTGCCGCCGAAGCTGGCCGTGCAGGTCGACGACCAGCTCGGCCTTGTCCTCCACGACGGCTACGGGCTCACCGAATCGAGTGCGGTGGCCGCCTCGACGCTCGGCGTCGCGGACCCGCCGCTTGGGTCCGTCGGCCTGCTGATGCCCGGCGTCGAGGCCCGCCTCGTCGACACCGACGGGAGCGAATGCCTCACCGGCGATCCCGGCGAGTTGTGGCTCCGGGGTCCGATGATCTCCCCGGGTTACTGGGGTGAAGACGGCCGGCACGACTCCCGGGTCGAGGATGGTTGGCTCCGTACCGGTGACGTTGCCGTCGTCGACAAAAGCGGCTTTCTGGCCATTGTCGGCCGGCGCAAGGACCTGATCATCGTGTCGGGGTTCAACGTGTACCCGGCCGAGGTCGAGGCGGCGTTGATGGCCCACCCCGGTGTCGCCCAGGTGGGGGTGGTCGGCGAACCACTCGAGGCAACGGGTGAGGCGGTTGTGGCCTTCGTCGTACCCGAGCCGGGAGTCACACTCGACGATTCCGAGCTGTGGTCACACTGCGGCGAGCTACTCGCCCGCTACAAGGTGCCGCACCGGTTCGTCGTCGCGGAGCAGCTTCCGATCGGTCCCACCGGCAAGCTCCGCCGCAACCGGTTGCTGGCGCAGCCGTAGTATCCCGCTGATGTCCGAGCCCGCCGATCCGGTTCGCCTGGGCCGGGAGCTGGCCGCCCGCCACGGGGCCGACCTCGTCGATGTCGACGAGACGCGGACGCTCCTGCAGGTGGCCGAGTCACCACGCGTCGACGATTGGACGCTGCGCTCGGCGCTGGTCCGCTTTGCCCAGCCGGAGCCGGATCTGTCGAGCGCGATCCTCGAATCGGTCCGTCGAACCCAGGCCGCCCTCGACCCGATGGCCCGGGAACTGCTGCGGCACGGGGTGGTGACCGACCGGCGCCTGGCGTCGACCGCCGAGGGCGGGTTGGCACCGGTCGTCGATCCTCTCGACGATGTTCGTGTGGCCGACCTGGCTCGTGTGGTCCGCGCGTTGCTCGACGGTGATCACGCGGCCGCGCCCGTCGTCGAGGCCTACGACGCCGCTCTCGAGGCGACCGGGGCAGAACCGTTGAGCGCGGTCGAGCGGGCGGCAATCCCATTGCTCGCTGTCCTCCTCGACCTCGACGAGTTGGCTGACGTACTTGCCGAATGGGCCTCGACGACGGCCCCCGCCGGACCACCGGTGGCGGACGCCAAACGCCTCGGCCGCTCGGCGTTCGATCGTCTCGGTGAGCTGGGGGTGGCCCGGGAGACGCGGGAGCGTCCGCCCGGCCGTCGCCCTCCCGTTCGAAATCGGCGCTGAGGCCGGGATCCAACGAACCCGGAGTCAACTCGGGACGGATCGGAGGTTGCATGTTTCTCGCGCGCCACGTAAGATGCATTACACAATTACAGCGCTACAAAATGGAAGCAGCGCACGACGAATCTCCACAAGGGACACCATGATGAACACCAAACGACGAGGACACGGAGGAGGCAGAGGGCCCCGAGGCGGCGGCCGCGGCCGGCGCGGCATGGAGCCGCCCGAGGTCTCACGAGAAGAGCTCGGCGCCTGGTTCGCCGGCAGCCTCCCCGACGGCTGGTTCACCGGACCGGCCACCATTCACTTCGACCGCGACGAGATCCTGGTCACCGGCACACTGCCCATGCCCGAGGTGGCCGAGGGCGACGACCAGGCCATTGCCGCTCATGCCCGCATCGCCGCCTTCCGGGAGGACACCCGGGAACAGCGCATGGCCATCGCCGATCGGGCCCAGGGTCTGTATCTGCGCCACGTGTCGTGGGCCGTCACCTGTGGCGACAAGCAGGCCACCTTCACCACGGCCAGCATTCCGGTGATGACCCGGCTGAACATGGAGGACCGTGCCGTGCTCGACACGCTGATCGAGGCCGGCGTCGCCCGATCCCGTAGCGAGGCACTCGCCTGGTGTGTTCGTCTCGTCGTCGACAACGAGTCGGAGTGGATCGACAAACTGCGGGCGGCCATGACCGACCTGCAGAACCTGCGGGAGCAGGGCCCCGACAGTCAGGCCGACTAGGACCGTTGTTCGTGCCGAGGTGTCCGGGAATGCCGGCTCCGGCTACCCGGCGACGGCGACCAGCACGTCCCGCGTGATCGTCGAGTCGACGACGTGTCGCATGCTGTGGGCGTGATCGTGTTCCGGCACCTTCTCGATCAAGCCGGCTTCGGCCAGGGCGACGGCCACGTCGACACGTGACGCACGCTTCACGTTCCAGGCCACGCAGACCGATCCACCCTTGCGAAGCCACCGGCGCCACGCCGGGGCCACACGTGTCAGGAGTTCGACGGTGTCGGCCGGATCAAGCTTCGCCTGGTCGGCTCGGTGCTGGACGCCGTAGGGCAGGTCGGTCACGATCGCATCGACCGAGCCCCGCTTGATCGCCAGCGTACGATCACCGCCATCGGCGTTGAAGGTCTCGATCCTCTGGCCCTCGCCGGCCTTCTGGGCCGCCCGGGTCGGGGCGACGTCCATCGTGGCGTGCCGCTGCTCGGCATTGTTGGAACGGAAGCCCTGGTGCTTGTGCGGGAGGCGATGCTGCTTGGCCCAGGTGCGGAGAAAGCCGTCGTAGTGGCGGAGCGCTCCGGCGTCCGGCTCGATGCCGATGGCGTTGAGGCCGTAGCACAACGCCCAGTTGAGCGTGGTGCCCCGACCACACATGGGGTCGAGCACGGTCGGGATCGGGTCCCGTGGGCCGGTCAAATCGATCCCGGCGCTGGCCAGCGCCAGGTTCAACATGGCCCGTGTCAAGCGCTCGTTGGTCTTGCCCCGGTACCGCTGCACCGACACCAGATCGGTGTCATAGGCCAACGACTCGATGAGCGGACGTGGCCGCAGCGCACCGTCGTCTCCGGTCCGCTCGAACAGCGCGAGCCCACACGACAGCTGGCCGAGCAGTCCCTGGAGTACCTCGGGTTCGGCGGTCGAGGCGAACGACAATCCTTTGGCCCGACCGAGTGAGCTCGTGGCGAGATCGAACGGGCGATGATCGGGCGCCAGGAGGCCGTCGGTCACGCCTTCGAACTCGGCGGCGGCGACCGAACCGAGCGAACGGCTGAACACCCGATTCAGGTCCGTCTCGAGGAGGAGGAGATAACGGGTTGCCGTCGACGTAGCGATCTCCGCAGCGTAGCCTGGCCCATGCCCGTCCCGGTCGACGTCTCCTCCGCCTTCAACCCGTCCGGGCACTCCTTCCGGGCACTCCTTCCGGGACTTTGTGCATTTGTGAAATCCGCAGTCGGTACGTACTCTGGGTTCATGAGCGATACGCCGGTTTCGGATGCCACAGTCGGCCGGTTGCCCGCGTACCTCCGATCGTTGGCCGACCTGGCCAAAGCCGATGTGTCGAGTGTGTCGTCGGCCCGGCTCTCCGCATCGGTGGGTGTCAACTCGGCCACACTCCGCCGGGATCTCGCCTCGCTCGACATCACCGGTACCCGAGGCGTCGGCTACGACGTCAAATATCT
>JAOUGG010000408.1 GCA_029857855.1 Acidimicrobiia bacterium
GTTCGGCTCGTTGACGGTGGTCATTGCCCATGTCGTCGTGATCGTGGCGACACCGGCTCCGTCGTGGATCGTCGCCTACCCGGTCTGGCTGCTCGTCGGTACAACGGTTCTGTGGTGGGTCTTCTCCGCTATCGTCTCCCGGAGTCGAGCGCAGGGGAACTGGCTCGGCGACCGAGTCGCCGCCCGGGCTCCGCTGGCGATTCTGGTGCCGGTCGTGGCCCTCCTGGCTGCGAACGCCGCTGCACCCTATCTCCAGCTGCGAACCGCCGCGGCGTTCAACATGTACTCCAATCTGGAGACGGTGGGAGTCGACGGCGATCACCTGCTGGCCGGCGGTATCGGCGGGGTCCGGTCCCACGATCTGGTCCTGATCACCGACGCTCCCGAGGATCACCCGTTGGCCTACTACGTCACCGAGGGGCGGGCGGTTCCCGCCGACAATCTTCGGTGGTTCCAGCGCAACCGCCTCGCCGTGGCCTCATCGGAGGAACTGGCGAGCGACGATCTGGTGACGCTGCGATGGCTGTCGGGATCGACGGGGGTCGGCGGTCCCGCCCTCCTGACGGAGATCGAGGTCGGCGACGGCGGCTGGTCGGAGTTGCTGGCCCACAAATTCGGTTTCGTGCGGGCCGTCGATCTGTCGAGCCCTGCCGGATGTCTCCGATCCTGGGGTCCGGCCGGCTGATGGTCCTGATCCGTTCGGCCCGGTCCGATCGACCCGGGCTGGTGGCACCTGGTGGGCCGAACGCACCACGGCGGCGGCCTTGGCTCGGGAAAATTGCCGATCTCTGGGAAGAAACTCCTATGTAGAACCGCTCGGTTCGCGACGACCCAATAAAGGTCAGCCCGTTTTCGGGACCGAATACAACGACGAGAACCGGAGACCCATCCTTATGCTTGTCTTTCATTACCTGGCGGCAGCGTTGTCGCCCAGACCCGCGTCGGAGCGCGGCGCCTCAATCGTGGAGTACTCGCTGCTGATCGCACTGATCGCCGTGGTCTGTGTCAGTGCCATCACCTACCTCGGCGGCCAGACCGCCGACAGCTACAGCCAGCTCGGGACCTCACTCAACTAGCCGAGCCGTTTCGGGGCGGTGGCGCAGCGTGCTGTGTCATGCCTTCCCGGTTCCAACAGGTTCTCGAATACTCGTCGATCAGGAGCAGGAGCGGACACCGCTCCTGCTCCCGCGATTTTCGGCTACCAGTCGAGGTGGTCGAGCGCACCCTCCGCGCCGGCCTCCACACTCCAGGCCGTGTTCGGGTTGACAAGGTAGGCGTAGGAGCGGACCAACTCGCCGTCGGTCTCGATCCAGTCGAGCAACGATCCCCCGTAGCCGGAGACCGTGGTTCGGGCGAAACGGAAGTTGCTCAGATCCCGCTCGTAGATCGACCAGCCGTCGACACTGCGGACGGAGATGAGCAGAACGAGGGCCGCGTCGACCTTCTGCTCGAAACAACTCGACAGCCAACCGAGCAGCTCGGCCAGGTTGTCGACGATCGCGGTGAAGATCTCGAAGTCGACACATCGTCGATCAGGGGACAGGACGAGGGCGGCATGGGCGAAGGCGAACTCGTCGCTGAGTTCGAGTGCCAGCCCGAGGGCGTCGCGAAAGGAGTGGATGGAATCGGGTATGGGAACGATGGACATTCGTGAACTCCACGGGAGTCGGGACTCACGATGGCCTTGGCCATGAGACGGCGGTGATGGGCCTGGGCCTTGTTGGCGCGAGAGGTCCGGCGAGCCGGCGAGGTGCGCCCGGCGACGGACGATGGGGTGATCGTACTACCGGGCTGTGACACCCCGAATCCCGCCGGCACCGCGGTCGTTCGCGGGCGACAGCGGTCAAAACCGGTCGTTTTCGCCCGCGAACGCGCTCGTGGGACGGCGTGCGCGGGGCCTAGAGGTCGAAACCTGTTCTCTGGCAGACCGCTCGGAGGGCGAAGCTGGATCGAATGCGGGTCACCCCCGGCAATTGGGCCAGATGGGTGCGGTGGACCCGCTCGAAGTCCTCAACGTCGTTGCAGGCCACTTGGACGAGATAGTCGGCGTTGCCGGCCATCAGGTGGCAGCTCATCACCTCCGGGCACTTCACGATGGCCGCCTCGAAGGTGTCGAGCAGCTGTTCGGACTGACCGGCGAGTGAGATCTCCACGAAAACGGTTGTCGCCTTGCCGACGGCCCTGCGGCTGATCAGCGTGACGTAGCCGTCGATGACACCTTTTTCCTCGAGCGATCGGACCCGTCGAAGCGTGGCCGATGGTGACAGGCCCACCGCGTTGGCCAGGTCGGCGTTGGTCTGACGGCCGTCACTCTGCAGGTGGTTGAGGATCAGCCGGTCGATGCTGTCGAGTTGTGCATCCACGGGGGTGCTCCTTCGTCGGCCTCCGGCACATGGTGGCTCGGAACTCCATGGTCGCAACATGAAGTTGCGTGATTCAGATTCTACACAACCAAACCAGCCGCGATGAGACGAAATGTTCACGGATTTTGCAATCAGGGTTCGCCGCCGTTGGGTTACAGTCGATGCACCGGCACATCCGTGCCACCATGTGTGTCACTCATCAGGAAGGGGAGCAACGATGCTCGTAGGGGTACCCAAAGAGGTCAAGAACGCCGAGGCACGGGTCGGGCTCACGCCCACCAGCGTTCGCGAGCTGATCGATCACGGTCACCAGGTCGTCGTCGAAGCCGGTTGCGGTCTCGGAATCGGCGGCACGGACGACGACTACAGCGCGGCCGGTGCACGGGTCACCGACACGGCGGCCGAGGTGTTCGCCGAGGCCGACATGATCGTGAAGGTGAAAGAGCCTCAGGCTCCGGAGCGGGCCATGCTCCGTCCCGATCAGATCCTGTTCACCTATCTCCACCTCGCCCCTGACCCCGAGCAGACGAAGGACCTTCTGGCCAGCGGCGCCACCTGCATCGCGTATGAGACCGTCACCGACGCCCACGGTGACCTTCCGCTGCTCGCCCCGATGTCGAAGGTCGCGGGCCGTATGTCGATCCAGGCCGGGGCTCACAGCCTCGAAGGCCCTCAGGGTGGTGCCGGTCTCCTGCTGGGCGGGGTGCCCGGCGTTCCGCCGGCCAAGGTCGTGGTGATCGGTGGCGGCGTCGTCGGATCGAACGCCATCGAGATGGCCGTCGGCATGGGAGCCGATGTGACCGTGCTCGACCGCAGCGCCGACGTGCTGGACGAACTGGCGGCACGGTTCGGCCCCGCCCTTCGGACCGTCTACTCGACGGCTGCGGCGCTGGACGAGCTCGTGCTCGACGCCGATCTCGTCGTCGGGGCGGTACTCATCAAGGGGGCGCGGGCTCCCCGCCTCGTCACCGCCGAGATGGTCGCGGCGATGCGTGCGGGGTCGGTACTGGTCGACGTGGCCATCGACCAAGGCGGCTGCATGGAGACCTCCCGCCCCACGACCCACAGCGATCCGACCTACGTCGTCGACGACGTCGTCCACTACTGCGTGGCCAACATGCCCGGGGCGGTTCCGAAGACGTCGACGTATGCGCTCAACAACTCGACGTTGCCGTTCACCTTGGCCCTCGCCGACAAGGGAGCGAAGCGAGCGCTGGCCGACGATCCCCACCTGCGCAACGGCCTCAACGTCGCCAAAGGCCGGATCACCGACCTGGCCGTGGCCGAGGCGCTCGGCCTCGATTTCGTCGAAGCCGACTCGCTGCTCGACAGCCTGTAGACGCCGGTCTCCTCGGCCGGGACGCGCCGTCGAAGGGTGTTGTGCCCCTGCGGCGGCGCTTCGGCGCGGCCTTTAGGGGAAACTGCCCACCAAAACGGCGAATTCTTGGCCCGTCGTCGTGGATGGTCGACGTTGTATCCGGCTACTCTCGCTACGGGCGGCATGCAACGACAAGCTTGTATGGCCGCACCGACGAATCGTCAACCAACAATGTCACGTAGGGAGCAGAAGCGAGCCGACGGCGGTCTGATCCGGTCCGAGCTCGAGACCCAATCGGTCTCCGGTCCGGTGGAATACGCCCTTTTGTCCCCCGGCGGAGTCCACAGCGGTGATCATCCGATCCTGATCTGGCTCCACGGTGGGGGTGGTTCT
>JAOUGG010000409.1 GCA_029857855.1 Acidimicrobiia bacterium
CGGCGGCGATCATCCGAACCGCCGCGGCCGCAACGGTGGGACCGGGCGGGCTCGCCGACACCCCGACACGACCGAGCGGACTACCGGCCTCGGCGTCACTCGGCGCGACCTGCACTTCGTCGGGCAGAATGAGGTGACCGACCGACCGGTCGAGCACGGCGTGCTTGCACGCAAGCGTCATCAGCTCGGCGTGGTTCGAACCCGGAAGCACCGTTTGGGAGTAGCCCGCCACGTCGGCGAACGCGGCCGAGAGGTCGAGGTCTTGGAAGGCGCCCCTGCCGAGGTTCGCCGACGGCACCTGACCCGAGATCGCAAGCACCGGGGCGCGGTCGACCTTGGCGTCGTAGAGCCCGGTAAGCAGGTTGGTCGACCCTGGCCCGGCGATGCCGAAACACGCGGCGAGTTCACCGGTCAACTTGCCGTACGCCCCGGCGGCGAACGCGGCGGCACCCTCGTGACGAATCCCAAAGAAGCGCACGTCGCCACGCTCCTCGGCGCGGCGGAGCGCGTCGGCGAACCCGAGGTTGGAATGGCCGACCATGCCGAACACGGCCCGCACACCCCAGTTCGTCATCGTCTCGACGAGCACATCCGACACGGTGCGACTGCGGCGCACCGGTCCCGGCACCTGGACGTACACGCCGTCGTCGCGCGCCTCGGTCTTGAAGCAGTCAGGCGCGTCGGAGAAGCCAGCCGGCGGCTTGCCGGTCAGTGGGTGATAGTCGTAGCCGTGCCACGGACAGCGCAGCCATCCGTTCTCGATCGACCCCTCGCCCAAGGGGCCGCCCTGGTGCGGGCAGCTGTTCGCGAGCGCGCCATAGTCGCCTTCGAAGTGGCTGAGGCACAGCGACGTATGACCGACGGTGACCGTCTTCACCCGGCCTTCGGGCAACTCGTCGAGATCGGCGACTCGGTGCCATTTCGTTGGCGTGCCGGAGTTCGCAGCCTGTTCCGTGGCATCGTCGGACATCAGGACCCCTTCGCGGCGGCGACCGGGTCGGCGACGCCGACCAGCATCGACGCCGGCAGGCTTGCTCCGGTGAATGCCCTGGCGTTCCGGTAGCCGGACGGTTCGAGGACGCGCCCGACGTGCCCGGGCGGCAGCACCGCAAGGGCCTCTGTCATCGGATCGTTCGGAATCATGTGAGCCCCTTCGCTCAGTCGTTGCTCGACTGATTCTTGGTGAATACCACTATCTCTAGACAGTCGACGAGAGCCGGCGTTACAGATCGGGGCCGCTCGGAGCGCCGAGGGCCATCCCGACGGGCCCCGCTCGACAACACAGCTGGTGTTCAACAGACTAGAGCGCGCGAGCTCCGGCGTATACCCGCGCCAAGGCGACTCGGGAAACGACCGGGCCGAGCGTCCTGCGGCACTCGTCGACCCCGCTCATCGTGATGTCGTTGCGCCGCCCGGCCCGGCTGCCCACGTCTCACGCACGAGCCGCCAGCGCTGCCCGAGCACCGGTTGACCTTGGTGGGTGGCCCATGCCACACCGTTGCGTTCGTACCCAAGGCGCTCTGAGATGGCGTTGGAACCGGCGTTGTTAATGCCGGCCTCGCTGTGTGCCTCCTGGGCCCCCAAACCCTCGAAGGCAAGATGGAGGATCGCCGACCTCATCTCCAACCCGATCCCACGTTTGCGGGAGGATGACGAGACCCACGATGTGGTTTCACCAGATCGAACGACCGGCGCAGGACGTTCGAGCAAAGCGTCGGTGGCTCCGTGCAATTCGATCCGAGGAGTCGCAAGGCGTACGTCGAGTGGAGGATAGGAAGACACCGAGGTCACCGTACTGGACACGGCAAGGGACAGCTGCGGAGTATCAGGTTGCCCTGGAGCATGCGAGGTCCACGGGCGGGAACCGGTGTTCCGGCCCGGATCCGGCGATCGAAGGGGTCATGTTCACTCCTGGCGTCGCCCGTCGAGGGTGATCTCGAGGCCAATGATCGGACCGAAGGTCCTGTGCCGCAGCTTGTCGCGGATCGTGTAGAGGATCGGAAGAATCTTGGCGGGGAGCCCATACCGTCGACGAATTGCCTGTTCGGCGCGGTGTGTTTCGTCGGGATCGAGAATCCGGGCAGTGCCGTCAAAGACAGCAGTGCCCGGGGCGACCCTTCCTCGCGCACTGCATACGGCGACTTCGACCCTCGGGTTGTTGCGGATCCGTTCACTCCATCACCCGAAGGGCGTCGGGGAGGTCCATTCGTTTGAGTCGACGGGTGAGGAACAGCGGGGCGACAGCCACGGCTGCGATGCCCACGATCGTCGCGATCATGATGGTGACGGGTGAGACGTAGAGGCTGATGCCGACGTCGGGCAGGGTGGTGGTTGCCAGGGATGCCAGCATCCACCTCAGGAACACGACACCGCCGGCAAGTCCGATCACGGTTGCGGCTGCGCCGATCAGGACGCTTTCTTTTGCCACGACGCCCAGGACGGTCCGTAGTGGTAGCCCGAAGGCTCGCATGGTGGCATGTTCGCGTTGTCGTTCTTCAATGGTGATTCGGGTTGCGTTGAACGAGATCAGTACCGCCAGGATCAAGACAGCGGCTGCGGTGACTATGATGAAGCTGAGGAGTTGGTCGAGGGAGTTGTCGATGGCCTGGGTGATTCGTGCGACAGGCTGGCTGGCCGTCACTCCCGGGAGTCCGAAGATCGCTCGCTGAACCTCTGATGGGGAGGCGTCGTCGGCTGGGTACGCCTGGACGAGGTTGACCGTGTTCTGGAGTCCGAACTGTTGGGCATCGGCGAGGTCCATAAACGCGAAGGTCCGAATGGGGTTTGCGTGAATCCCGGCTACTACGAGTCGGGTCTCAGACATCGTGAATCCTGCCGGCCCGATGCGGACTGGGTGGCGGAGCGTGAGGGTGTCTCCGACGGCGATGCCCAGGTCGTCGGCAGCCTTGCGAGCGATCACGATCCCGGTGCCGTTGTCCGATCTGGTGGTGCCGTCGAGAGTTGTGGGTGTCCAGACAGCATCGTCGACATCAATGAACTCGACCAGAAGTTCGAGGTCGCCTTCGGGATCGGAGGCGACCGCGGTGGCCGGCAGCCGGAGGCCCGGGTCGACGTGACCGATGGCGGCCGCGTCGGCGATCGCGGTGATGACGCTGGAATCGGCGGGGTAGAAGGTGTCGAGTTGCACCACCACACGATCAGGATCACCTTTGGTGAACTCGTCGCCGCCCAGCTCGAGGGTTCGATTGATACTGTCGAGCATGCCAAGCACCGCCACCAGCGCGGTGATGGCGGCGCCGACACCGACAGCGGTCAGAATTGCCCGCCGGGGATTGCGTAACACGTTGCGTACCGGCATCTGGCTCATGGTCGAACCGGGCAGTCGAAGTCTGCCGGTCCAGTCGGTGAGTCGGCTGGTCTTGGCTGTGAGGTGACCGGTTCGGATCGCCTCGATCGGTTCTACCCGCAGAGCCCGCCACACCGGTAGTGCGCTGGCCACGAGGGGGGCGACGAGCCCGAGCGCTGCTCCCTGGGCGTAGACGCCGAACTGGAACGGCGTTCGGTGGACCGGGAGCGGCAGGAGCGATTCAAGCAGGTTCCCAAAGGCGTTCCCGACCAGGAGCCCAACGCCGACGCCGGCGATCGTGCCGAGAACTGCGACCTGGGTCCCGATGAGAAGGGGGCGAATGGCGAGTTGTCGTCGGGGCACACCGAGGGCCATACCGATGCCGATCTCGCGTCGTTGAGCTTCGACGATCCGGCTGACCAGGTTGAACGCGGCGAGCGCAGCCGCGCCGAGAACAAGAGCCGACAGTGCGTTCCAGATCCTTTGGTCGTTGTCGATGTCCTCGTACAACACCCGCACAGCGTCTGCATCGTCGAAGGTGGAGACCGTTGCGCTCAGCCCGAGAGCCGAAACAGCCGACGTGAGTTGCGCCTCCATTGCGTCTCGGTCGGCGCCTTCGACGAGTGTCATGACCAGGTCGTTCACCGATCCGATACGGCCGCTGATGGTCTGTGCTGACTGCAAAGGGAGGTACAGAATGGCCAGTTCGCCTTCGGCAGCGATCGTGCCCTCCGGTCCCTCATAGAAGAAATCCTCCGGGC
>JAOUGG010000410.1 GCA_029857855.1 Acidimicrobiia bacterium
GAGAACGGCGTGACGGCGGTGCCGACCGTTGTCATCAACAACATGATGCCGGTCCCGGGTGCCCAGGAGGTCGACGTTTACCAGACCTGGATCGAGCGCATCCTGGCCTCGTAGGCTGAGCCGATGCCCCTCGACGCCACGTCCATCATCACCGCCGCCGCCGATCTCGACGAACGGTTGGGCCGTCAGATCGAGTTCATCCTCGAGCTCGATCAACTGAAGACCGTGCTGCGGCGGTCGCTCCTCGTCGACGGGTCACGGACCGAGAACACGGCGGAGCACTCCTGGCATCTGGCCATGATGGCGTTACTGCTGGCCGAGTGGGCCGGACCGGAGGTCGACGTGATCGAGGCGACGAAAGCGGTGCTGGTGCACGACATCGTGGAGATCGACGCCGGCGACATCTATATCTACGACGAGACCGGCCGAGAGACAAAGGCCGCGGCCGAAGAGGCGGCGGCGGACCGGCTGTTCGGCCTGCTCCCGAACGATCAGGGGATCGAGCTGCGGCGGCTGTGGGATCTCTACGAGCGTCGCGACACCCCCACCGGCCGCTTCGCCTACGCCCTCGACCGGCTCCAGCCGCTGCTGCTGAACGTGGCCAGTGGCGGGGCGAGCTGGCTCCATCACGGCATCCGGGCCGACCAGGTCCGCACCATGAACGGCCCGATCGTCGATGCTTCGGCGCTGCTGTGGGATCTCGCTCAGCGCATCATCGACGAGGCCGAGGAGGCCGGCGCACTGGCGAGCCCGGCACCCGCCACCTGACCCCCGCCGGTGGCGCGTGCGCTGGGCCGTCGGGTGGCGAGGCGAGTAGTCTTTGGCCGTGAACGGTCCGACGATGACGTCCACCTCAGCCCCATCAGCGGCCACATCCCCGACCCCGACCGAGGCCGCGGTCCGGAGTGAGGTGCTGGCCTGGTTCGCCAAGGCGTGGGATCCCGACCTGTCGCTCGGCCAGTGGCGGGAGATCCTGATCGACTCGGGGTGGGCGGTGCCGTCGTGGTCACCGGAATCGTTCGGTCGGGGGTTGCCGTCGTGGGCCGATCAGGTGGCGCACCAGGCGATTCGTCACGCGGGCGGGGTGGCCACGCCGGTCGGGGTGAGCATGTTTCTCGCCGCCCCGACCCTCTACGATCACGCCTCCGACGATCTCAAGCACCGGTTCCTTCGGCGCACCCTGTCGGGCGAACTGGTGTGGTGCCAGCTGTTCAGCGAACCGGGGGCGGGGTCGGACCTGGCCGGGCTCACCACCACCGCGGTGCGCGACGGCGACGACTGGATCGTCAACGGCCAGAAGGTGTGGAACACCTCGGCCGACCACGCGGACGCCGGGCTGCTGGTGGCCCGCACCGACTGGGGGGCCGCCAAACACGCCGGGCTCACCTACTTCGTGCTCGACATGGATCAGCCGGGCGTCGAGGTCCGACCCATCCGCCAGATGAACGACCATCGTTCGTTCAACGAGGTGTTCCTGACCGACGCCCGCATTCCCCACGATCAGGTGGTGGGTGAGGTCGGCGGTGGTTGGACGGTGGCCCGGGGCACGCTGGCCCACGAGCGTACCTTCTCGGTACTGCAGCGTGCCCACGTCGAACCCGACACCACCGGTCGGGCCGTCGAGGAGGCGCGGGCGGAGGCCGCCGACTATCTCAAGACGTACGTGTGGTATCCGCAGCGGGCGGGGCGGGTCGACCTGGTGATCGAGCGGGCCCGTTCCTTCGGCCTGGCCGATGATCCGATCGTCCGCCAGGAGATCATGAAGCTCCTGGCCTTCAACCGGGCGGCCGAGCTGACGGCCGAGCGGGCCAAGGCCGCGCGGGCGCTGGGCCGTCCGCCCGGCCCCGAAGGCTCGATCGGCAAGTTGGCGCTGTCCGAGGTGGCCCGCCGCTGCAACCGGGTCCATTCGCTGATCGCCGGTGCCCGGGCCATGCTGAGCGACGGCCGGGATCCGCTCGACGCCGTCGTGGCCGAGGTGCTGGTGTCGACTCCGGCCCAGTCGATCGCCGGTGGCACCGACGAGATCCAACGCAACATCGTGGGCGAGAACATCCTCGGTCTGCCCCGGGAACCGGCGGTCGACCGCAACAAGCCGTTCCGAGAAGTGGGAGCACCGTGACCGATTCGCCGATAGCCGTGGTTGTCGACGAGCAGCACGTGGCCACCGTCGAGATCCGGCGGCCGCCCAACAACTTCTTCTCACTCGACATGCTGACCGGTATCGCCGAGGCCCTCGAACGTCTCGACGACGACCCGACCTGCCGGGCCGTCGTGTTGTGCTCGCAGGGCAAACACTTCTGCGCCGGTGCCGACTTCCCAGGCCGCGGCGAGGGCACCGGTCGGACCGAGGACGTCTACGCCGCCGCGGTCCGCATGTTTCGCACCGGGACCCCGATCGTCGCCCCGGTACAGGGTGCGGCCATCGGCGGCGGGCTCGGCCTGGCGTTGGCCGCCGACTTCCGGATCGCCGCCCCCGAAGCCCGGTTCAGCGCCAACTTCGCCCGACTCGGGTTCCACCAGGGCTTCGGGCTGAGCGAAACCCTCCCACGGCTCGTCGGGGTGCAGGCCGCGGCCGAACTGCTCTACACGGGCCGGCGGGTGAAGGGCGAGGAGGCGGTGGCGATCGGCCTCGCCGACCGGCTGGTTCCGTTCGACGACGTGCGCGCCGCCGCTCATACCCTGGCGGTCGAGATCGCCAGGTCGGCGCCGCTGGCCGTCCGTTCGATCCGAGCCACGCTGCGCGGTGATCTGGCCGACCGGGTCGAGGCGGCCACCGCCCACGAGCTGGTCGAGCAGACCAGGCTGCGGGCGACGGCGGATTTCGCCGAGGGCACGCGGGCGATGGTCGAGCGGCGTGATCCCGAGTTCCGGGGTCGATGACGATGGCGTCAGCGAGGATCAGGAGGAGGAGGACATCGTGACGGAGTTCAACGTCGGCGACATCCGGGTGGCGACCGTCTTCGACATCATGTTGCCACTCGACGCCCGCCTCTTCTTCCCCGACACCACCGACGACGACTGGGCCCCGCACCTCGACTGGCTGACCGAGGCCGGCGGCTTCGACCCGGCGGCCGGCACCGTGCTGTTCCCGGTGCAGAGCTACCTCGTGCGCACCGACCGGCACACGATCCTCATCGACACCTGCATCGGCAACGACAAGAAGCGGTTTCGGGGACCGTGGAACATGAAGACCGATCTCACCTACCTGCACAATCTGGCGGCCCAGGGTGTCGGGCCCGACGACATCGACGTCGTGCTGTGCACCCACCTGCACTTCGACCACGTCGGCTGGAACACCCGCCTCGACGACGGGCGCTGGGTGCCAACGTTCCCCAACGCCCGCCACCTGTTCTCCACCGTCGACTACGAGCACACCCGGGCCGAGGCCGAAGCCGATGCGCCCGGATCACGAACGTTCGGCGACAGCATCGAACCGATCGTGGAAGCCGGTCTGGCCGAGCTGGTCAGCAGCGATCACGCGCTCGACGACCAACTGTGGCTCGAACCAACCCCCGGTCACACGCCCGGCCACTACTCGGTGCGGGGCCGGTCGGCCGGACGGGAGATCGTGTTCAGCGGCGACCTGATCCACAGTCCGGTGCAGTGCCGTCATCCGGAGTGGCGGGCCAATCCCGACTGGGATCCCGAACTGGCCAAGCAGACCCGGCGGGCGTTCCTCCAACGATTGGCCGACACCGACACCCTGGCCGCGACCGCCCACTTCCCCCAGCCGTCGGTCGGCCGCATCGTGTCCCGGGGCGACGCCTTCGACTTCTCGCCGATCAGTCGGGGTTGATGACGCCCGCCAGTTCCAGGATCCGATGTGGCGGCAGGTACAGCTCGGTCACCTGCACACCCAGGGCGTCGGACACGGCGTTGCCGAGCGCCGGTGGGGCGCCGATCATGCCGCCCTCGCCGGTGCCCCGGGAGTCGCCGTCGCCGGAGACGACGGTCTCCATGTGGTCGATCTCGATCTCGGGGATCTCCATCGCGGTGGGGATCAGGTAGTCCATGTACGTGGTGGAAGCCAGGTTCGCGTCGGCGTCGTAGGCCACCCGCTCGTAG
>JAOUGG010000411.1 GCA_029857855.1 Acidimicrobiia bacterium
GCTCGATGGAAAGGCAACCAGATGAGCGAACTGTCCGCAGCAAACGGTTCCGCGCCGATTGCCGCCGTGCTCGTGCTGAGCGACGGCACTCTCTTCGAGGGCGAACACATCGGAGCAACCCCCGAAGCGGGTTTCGTGTCGGGCGAGGTGGTGTTCAACACAGCGCTCACCGGCTACCAGGAGGTCATCACCGACCCCTCGTACGCCGGCCAGATCATCACCTTCACGTACCCCCATATCGGCAACTACGGCACAAGCCCCGACGACAACGAGTCGCGGGCCACGTTCGCCCGGGGCGTGATCGTGCGTGACTTGGCCCGCCGCCACTCGAATTGGCGGGCCGATCAATCCCTCGGGGCCTTCCTCGCCGGCCGCGGCCTGTCGGGCATCGCCGGTCTCGACACCCGGCGCCTCACCCGCCGTCTGCGCGACTCGGGCGCCATGCCCGGCGCCTTCGGGCCGATCGAGGGCCCGGGCGCGGTCACGGTCGAGCAGCTCAAGCAGGCGGCCATCGACGAGCCCGGAACCGATGGTGTCGACCTGGTGGCCCAGGTCACGATCGCCGAGCCGTACACGGCCGGATCCGGCGACCGCCGGATCGTCGCCTACGACTTCGGCATCAAGTCGACCATCGTCGACAAACTGGCCGAGCTGGGCTCGGTCGAGGTCGTCCCGGCCTCCACCCCGGCTTCGGAGGTGTTGAGCCGCCGACCCGACGGCGTCTTCCTGTCGAACGGCCCCGGCGACCCCAACGAGGTCCCCTACGCCGTCGACTCGGTGCGGGAACTTCTCGGCAAGGTGCCGATCTTCGGCATCTGCCTGGGCCACCAGATCCTCGGCCTCGCCCTCGGCGGGCGGATCGTGAAGCTGCCCTTCGGGCACCACGGGGCCAACCACCCGGTGAAGGACCAGACCACCGGGGAGGTCGAGATCACCAGCCAGAACCACAACTTCGCAGTCGAAGGGGCCTCGGTGTCCGAGCGGGCCGTCGTCACCCACGTCAACCTCAACGACGGGGTCTGCGAGGGGCTGCAGCTCCTCGACGGGACCGCGTTCAGCGTGCAGCACCATCCCGAGGCCAGTCCCGGGCCCCATGACAGTGCCTATCTGTTCCATCGCTTCGCTGCGCTGATCGACAACGGTCGGCTGCCGGAGCCCTCGGCGCGTCCAGCGCATTCAGCGCCGAAACAGGAGACCGACCATGCCTAGGCGTACCGATATCGAGACGATCATGGTGATCGGATCAGGTCCGATCATCATCGGCCAGGCCTGCGAGTTCGACTACTCGGGGACCCAGGCCTGTCGAGCCCTGCGGGCCGACGGCTACCGGGTGGTGCTGGCCAACTCCAACCCGGCCACCATCATGACCGATCCCGACTTCGCAGACGCCACCTACGTTGAACCGCTGACGCTCGAGGTGCTGACCCGCATCATCGAAGCGGAGAAACCCGACGCCCTCCTCCCGACCCTCGGTGGTCAGACGGCGCTCAACCTGGCCATGGAGCTGGTCGCAGCCGGCGTGCTCGACGACTACGGCGTCGAGCTGATCGGCGCCAACGCCGAAGCCATCGCCACCGCCGAGGACCGGTCGAACTTCAAGGAGGCGATGCTCGAGATCGGGCTCGACGTTCCCCGCAGCGGTGTGGCCCGCTCGATCGCGGATGCCGAAGAGATCATCGCCGAGATCGGCCTGCCCGTCATCATCCGTCCGGCCTACATCCTGGGCGGCCGGGGCACCGGTATCGCCCACACGCCGGAGCAGTTCACGAATGTGGCGGCCGACGGACTGGCCGCCAGCCCCATCTCGGAGATCCTGATCGAGGAGTCGATCGCCGGGTGGAAGGAGTTCGAGCTCGAGGTCATGCGGGACCGGCTCGACAATCAGGTGATCATCTGCTCCATCGAGAACCTCGACCCGATGGGGGTTCACACCGGTGACTCGATCACCGTCGCCCCGATCCAGACGCTGTCCGACGTCGAGTATCAGACGATGCGCGACGCCGCGTTCGCCTGTCTGCGTCGGGTCGGTGTGGAAACCGGCGGTTCGAACGTGCAGTTCGCGGTCGAACCGGAAACCGGCCGTCAGGTCATCATCGAGATGAACCCGCGGGTCAGCCGATCCTCGGCACTGGCCTCGAAGGCCACCGGTTTTCCGATCGCAAAGATCGCGGCCAAGCTCGCCGTCGGCTACACCCTCGACGAGATCCCCAACGACATCACGGAGGTCACACCGTCCTCGTTCGAGCCGGTGATCGACTACGTGGTGACCAAGATCCCCCGCTGGGCCTTCGAGAAGTTCCCCGGAACCAGCGGCGTGCTCGGCACGTCGATGCAGTCGGTGGGCGAGGTCATGGCCATTGGCCGCACCTTCCCCGAGTCGCTGCAGAAGGCTTGCCGGTCGCTCGAAATCGGTCAGGCCGGGCTCAACGGTTCGGCCGCCGAGGCCCAATGGTCGACGCTGAGCGACGAGGAGCTGAAGAAGGTGGTCGCCATCGCCACACCCGACCGGCTCTTCCAGCTCGAGGCCGCCCTGCGCCGGGGGGTCTCCATCGATGAGCTCTACGAGATCACGGCGATCGACCCCTGGTTCCTCGACCAGATGTCGATCATCGTCGACGAGCGCCGGGCGCTCGAAGGGCGGTCGGTCGAGTCGATGAACCGCGCCGCCTGGCGCCGGGCCAAGCAGCTCGGCTTCAGCGACACCCAGCTCGCCTACCTGCTCGACTCCGACGAGGCCGCCGTTCGGGCGGCACGGATCGAGGCCGGGGTCGTTGCGACGTTCAAGACGGTCGACACCTGCGCCGCCGAGTTCGAGGCCCACACCCCGTACCACTACGGCACCTATGAGGACGAATCCGAAGTGGTTCCGTCGGACCGGCCCAAGGTCATGATCCTCGGCTCGGGCCCGAACCGGATCGGTCAGGGCATCGAGTTCGACTACTGCTGTGTGCACGCCAGCTTCGCGCTGCGGGACGCCGGCTACGAGACGATCATGGTCAACTGCAATCCTGAGACCGTGTCGACCGACTACGACACATCGGATCGGCTCTACTTCGAGCCGGTCACCAATGAGGACGTCCTCAACATCATCGAGGCCGAGCAGGCTTCGGGTGGGGAGCTGGTCGGCATCGTCGTCTCGCTGGGCGGCCAGACGCCGCTCAAGCTGGCCAGCCGGCTCCCGCCCGAGCTGGTGCTCGGCACGGCCCCGAGCTCCATCGACGCGGCCGAGGACCGTGACCGGTGGGCCGAACTCTGTGACCGGATCGGCGTTCCCCAGCCCCCGGGCGGCACCGCGACGTCGATCACCGAGGCGCTGGCGGTGGCGGCCGAGGTCGGCTATCCGGCGCTCGTCCGTCCCAGCTACGTGCTCGGTGGCCGCGCCATGGAACTGGTTTACTCCGACGAGGAGTTGACCGTGGCCATGGCGGCGATGGCCGACACCGGCAGCCTCGGTCGAGAGGGCGGTCTGTCGGCCGAACGTCCGGTTCTGATCGACCGGTTCCTGGAGAGCGCCATCGAAGTCGACGTCGACGCGGTCCGCGATCGAACGGGTGAGGTGCTGATCGGTGGTGTAATGGAACACGTCGAGGAGGCCGGCGTTCACTCGGGCGACTCCGCCTGTGTCCTTCCTCCCCCCTCACTCGATCCGGAGACCGTCGAACGTCTGGGTGAGTACGCAGCGCGCATCGCCGCCGAGCTCGAGGTACTAGGTCTGCTCAACGTGCAGTTCGCCGTTCGAAACGGCGATGTGTTCGTGATCGAAGCCAACCCCCGGGCCTCCCGAACCGTGCCGTTCGTCGCCAAGGCCACCGGTCGGCCCCTGGCCAAGATCGCCTCCCGGGTCATGCTTGGTGCGACACTGGCCGAACTCCGGGCCGAGGGCATGCTGTCGGATGACATCGATCATCGCTACTGGGCGGTCAAGGAGGCCGTGTTGCCGTTCAACCGGTTCCCGGAGTCCGACGCCCTGCTCGGACCCGAGATGCGGTCGACCGGCGAGGTGATGGGCATCGACGTGTCACCAGGGCTCGCCTTCATCAAGAGTCAG
>JAOUGG010000007.1 GCA_029857855.1 Acidimicrobiia bacterium
GGCCCGGCACAGGGCCCGGACCTGCATCTGGTAGAGGCCGTTGCGGATCATGCCGAGCCGAACGCCCCGGGTGCCGATCATCGGATTCGTCTCGTGTAGCCGCCGGGCCCCCGCCAGTTCCGCCTCCTCGTAGCGGCCCAGCTCGCCGCGGGCTTCCCGGGCGATGAGATCGGTGAGATCCGGTAGGAACTCGTGCAGTGGCGGGTCGAGCAGTCGCATCGTCACTGGAAGGCCGTCCATGGCCGACAGGATCTCGGTGAAATCGTGAGTCTGCGCGTCCTCCAGCTCGGCGAGTGCACCGGCCTCGGTCTCGGGATCGGCGGCCAGAATGAAGCGGCGCATCACCGGGAGGCGGTCCGGAGCCAGGAACATGTGCTCGGTGCGACACAGCCCGATGCCGCAGGCGCCCAGGTCGCGTCCCCGCCGGGCGTCGGCACCGGTGTCGGCGTTGACCCGCACCTGGACCCGACCGTCGGCCACGGCGTCGGCCCACTGCAGCAGCAGATGGAGTTCGGGCGGTGCCTCGTGGGCCGCGGTGTCGAGCGAGCCGACGTACACGGAGCCGGTCGTCCCGTCGATCGTCAGCTCGTCGCCTGCATGGAGGACGGTCGACCCGACGGTGACCCGGTCGCCGTCGAACCGGAGTTCGTCGGCGCCCACGACCGCCGGGATACCCCAGCCTCGGGCGACGACCGCGGCGTGGCTGGTCAGCCCGCCCCGGGCCGTGAGGATGCCTTTGGAGACCTGCATCCCGAGCACGTCGTCGGGTGCCGTCTCCGGTCGAACCAGGATCACAGCCTGCCCGGCGTCGGCCCGGGCCACCGCATCCTCGGCGGTCAGCGCGACACGCCCCGAAGCCGCTCCGGGTGATGCCGGGAGCCCGGAGGTCAGCACCCGGGCGGTGGTGGTGTCGGTGAGGTCGGCGTGAAGGTGGCGGCGCAGCTCGTCCGGCTCGGTTGCGAGGATCGCCTCGACGACGGCGTCGGTCGTTCGGACGGTCTGCGCCTCCCGGACCCGCGCTGCCACTCCCCCCTCGGCGCTCATGCCGTCGGCAGCCAGCCGGCCACGGCCGCCCCGATCTCGTGCGGGCTGTCCTCCTGGATGAAGTGGTTGCCCTTGACGGTGACCTCGGTGAGATTGGGCCACGACCGGCAGAACTCGCGTTGGGCGCCGATGAGGATGGCGCCGGGGTCGGCGTTGACAAAGAGCTTGGGAACGTCGGAGGTCGACAGCCACTCGGCGTAGTCGGCGACGATGGCGTGCACGTCGGACGGTTCGCCGTCGATCGGGACCTCCCGGGGCCAGGTTAGAGTCGGTCGGCGGTGCTCCGGCTCGACGAAGGGCCGCCGGTATTCATCGTGCTCGGCCGGCGTGAGATCCCGCAGAATCGAGCCGGGCAGCACGGCCTCGACGAACAGGTTCTTCTCGATGATCATCTTCTCGCCGGCAGGGGAGCGGAACCCCTCGAAGATGCTCCGGGCCGCTTCGGGCCACTCGTCCCAGGTCACCGGGCGCACGATGGCCTCCATGAAGGCGAGACCCGCCACCCGGCCCCGGTGCCGGTTGGCCCAGTCGAACCCGAGCGCCGACCCCCAGTCGTGGATGACGAAGGTCACCTCGTCACCGAGGTCGAGGTGGTCGAGCAGTTCGTCGAGATAGCGGCGATGTTCGACGAAGCGGTAGGAGCCGGGGCCGGTGTCGTCGAGTTTGTCGGAGTCGCCCTGACCGATCAGGTCGGGCACGATGCAGCGGGCCCGATCCGAGACGTGGGGCACGACGTTGCGCCAGAGATACGACGAGGTCGGGTTGCCGTGGAGGAACACCACCGCGGGACCGGACCCCGACTCGTGGTACGCCATCCGTTTGCTCAGCACAGTGGCGTAGGACTTGGCGAGCGGATCCGGGGAGATGTCGGTCATGGCAACGATGATCCCGCGCTTCGATCCACTCGGCAAGGCCATTGCATCTCTTGAACCTTGGTGCGCCGACGTCCCCCCACCGCCGAGCTTTTGCGGGTTCACGTCCCATCAGGGGGACGTCAGGCCGCAGAAGCTCAAGGTGGTGGGAGCCCCGCCGTGGCGTGGGGTGGCGACGCCGTCGAGACCGACGACACGGTCGATCTGGGGAACGATGCCCCCATCGGCATTCTGCCGTTGCTCCGCGTCGCTGAGCGACATCGGACAACGGCAGTACCAGATTGGCGGGGTCACGGTGACGGTTGGCCCCAGCGGACGGGAACCGACAGCGGGCCCCGGAAGGCCCAGCCGCCGAAGCGAACCGGTTCCGCATCGACGTCGAGGGACGGCGCACCCAGTCGCTCGAACAGCCGGGGGAGGGCGTGATCGCCGACAAGACTGCGGGAGGCCGCCGCCCCGGCGCAGAAGTGGGGCCCGGCACCGAAGGTGAGCGACGGGCCGGTGTTGCGGGTGACGTCGAACCGATCGGACAGGGCGAAGTGGCGCTCGTCGCGGTTCGCCGAGCCGAACATCAGAAACACGCGTTCGTCGGCCTCGAATCGAACCGGCGGCCCGTCGTCGGGCTCGAACTCGAAATCGGCGGCGATGCGGCGAGGTGACATGCCGATCGGTGCGATCCAGCGGCAGTACTCCTCGAACACCTGGAGCCACGTCACGGCACCGTCGAGTGCCTGGGCCAGCTGATCGGGGTGGGTGAGGAGTGCCCAGACAGCACCGGCGATCGCGTCACGGGGCTCGTTCTGACCGCCGGAGATCGTGAGTTTGATGTTGGCCCGCACCTGGTCGAGTGGCATGCCGGACGCCACCATCACCGACAGCAGGCTGTTGTTGGGCTCGGCCCGGACTTCGGGCAGCCGCTCATCGATGGCGGCGTCGATGGCCGCGGTGGCGGCATGACAGCGGGCCTCCACATCGGGGTCGCCGACGTAGTTGGCGATGCCGTCGATCATGGCCTGGCTCCAGGCGTCCATCTCCTCGAAGGTGATCGTGGTCAGTCCGGTGATGATCTTCAGCGCCTCGCCCGACACAGCAGTGGCGTACGCAGGCACGAGATCGACACGTTCGTGATCGGCCAGTGAGT
Organism: Acidimicrobiia bacterium; assembly: GCA_029857855.1. Classification (GTDB taxonomy): domain Bacteria; phylum Actinomycetota; class Acidimicrobiia; order Acidimicrobiales; family SZUA-35; genus JAHELU01. Next base: position 3,058 of record JAOUGG010000007.1, read on the forward strand.
CGATCACCTCGTCGGTGATACGGGCGAACTCCGCCGTCCAGTAGGTCTTTACCTTCGACGGCGAGATCGCCGGGTAGTAGACGAACCGCTCACGGCGATGCTCGTCGCCGTCCTTGCGCATCATGTTGCGGCCCATCAAGACGTTCATCAACCCACCGGGTTGTTCGGAGGAGAACACCGCGACATTCTTCTCGCAGGTGTGGACATCGTCGCGCCGGGTCAGCAGCGTCGCCCCCAGCTCGGGCACGAAACAGATCGGTGTCGCGGCCCGCATCCGGGCGAGTGTCGGGTAGGGGTCGTCCCAGAACGATGCAGGATCGATGGAGACGACCGGGGCGTTCGACATCCACCCAGTATGCGGCGACCACCGACGGTGGCTCCACTCCCGATCCTCCACCCGATTCGAGCGGGGTGGGATCGACAACCCCGCTCTACGGGTCCCGGGCCATTCGCGGTACCATCGAACAGTGCCAGCAACGATCGTGGTCGGAACCCAGTGGGGTGACGAGGGTAAAGGCAAGTTCACCGATCTCCTTTCGAAGGAGATGTCGATGGTCGTGCGCTATCAGGGCGGCCACAACGCCGGGCACACCCTCGTGGTCGACGACGAGACGTTCGCCCTCCAACTCGTGCCGAGCGGGGTGCTCTACGACCACATCGTGCCGGTCATCGGTAACGGCGTCGTCGTCGACCCGTTCGTGCTGCTGGCCGAGATCGACATGCTCGCCCGTCGGGGGGTCGGCTGTTCCCGCCTCCGGGTCTCCGGCAACGCCCACCTGATCCTGCCCTATCATCAACAGCTCGACGCCCTTCACGAACGGCACCTCGGCAAGGCGAAGTTGGGTACCACGAAGCGGGGCATCGGGCCGGCCTACGCCGACAAGGCGATGCGGCTTGGTCTGCGGGTTCAGGATCTCCTCGACGAGATGATCTTCCGCGAGAAGCTGCGGGCCGCTCTCATCCACACCAACAAGGTGCTGACCAAGGTATTCAACCGCCTTCCCGTCGATTCCGACGCCCTGGCCGACAAGGTCCTGTCGGAGTGCCTCGAGCCGTTGAAGCCCTACATCGCCGATACCACCGACCTCATCCACGAGAGCCTCGAGGCCGGTCAGCAGGTGCTGTTCGAGGGCGCGCAGGCCACGTTCCTCGACCTCGATCACGGCACCTATCCCTTCGTGACATCCTCGAATCCGACGGCCGGTGGTGCCTGCACCGGAACCGGTGTCGGACCCCGCCACATCGACCGGGTGCTCGGTGTGGCCAAGGCCTACGTGACCCGAGTCGGCGCCGGGCCGTTCCCCACCGAGCTGTTCGACGACTACGGCAACCGGATGGTCGACATCGGCCGGGAGTACGGCACGAATACCGGTCGCCGTCGCCGTCCGGGTTGGTTCGACGCCGTGATGCTCCGCCACGCCGTGCGGGTCAACAGTCTCACCGACCTGGCCATCACCAAGATCGACGTGCTCGACACGTTCGACGTGGTGAAGGTCTGTGTCGGCTACGAGATCGACGGTCAACGGGTCGACAAGCTGCCCTACCATCAATCCGATCTCCACCGGGCCAAGCCGGTCTACGAGGAGCTTCCCGGATGGAAGACGGATCTCTCGATGGTGCGCCGGCCCGAGGACCTTCCGTCAGAGGCCACCGAGTACCTCGGGTTCATCACCGAGCAGGTCGGGGTCCCGGTGTCGCTGGTGTCGACCGGACCTGGCCGCGACGAATACCTGCACCTCAGCCCCTGAACAGGGGCCGGCGGTACTCCCTCAACAGGGGTCGGCGGTCACCGGTTCTCCCGGCGGCTTCGTCAGCGACGGCGGCGAGGTAGGTTTTCGGCCGCCTCCTGGGCGTCCGGCGCGATCCCCCGCAGGGCGGGCGGGATCCAGGAACCGCGAGCGTCGGTATCGGCCCGCTGTGTCGCTGTGCTGCCGTCGAGATCGGGAACGTCGTCGACAGCCGTCCACGTTGCCGAGTCGTCGTCGAGGGTCTCCAACACGGTCGACTCCGGTGAGACGACGTCGGGGATGTGTTCGGAGGCCATCGGTTCCACCTCGACGACCGCCGCTGGCATCGTCGGATCCCCGAGTTCCCACGATTCCGCAGGCGCCGCCGGTTCGGACGGCTCCGCCGGTTGCCAGGTTTCCCAGGACTCCGACGGCTCGTCGGGTTCGATCGTTTCCGCCGGCACCGCTGCCTGGGGTGACTCGGACGGTTCCCACGACTCCCAGGCCGGCGACGGCTCCCAGGTTTCCCGAGATACCGACGGCTCGTCGGGTTCAATTGGCTCCGCCAGCACCTGGTGTTCCACGGGTTCGGCCGGCAGGAAGGGATCCAGCGGTTCGCTCGCCGGGAGCGATTCCCCTCGCGGCGGTACGTCGGTTTCCCCCGCCTCCGGCGGAAGGAGATCGTCGATCGACGGGACATCGGTGAAGTCGGGCTGCCTCCCGACGGAGTATTCGACTTCCACGGGTGCCAGCTCGTCCGGGAACAGGTCGTCGATGGGTGGAGGTTCGGATGTCGGCGACGGCGTATCTCGTCGGGCGAATGCCGCCAGCGGGTGCCGATCGGCATCGGCAAAGGCGGCCAACGGGTGCCGCTCGGCCGGGGTGTAGGAGACAATCGGGCGGCGGCTGGGCGGTGGCGTGTCGGTGGCGGGTTCCGGGTCCTGCGTGGCGGCGATCGGGAGTGTTGGGTCGATCCTGGGTTCCGGCTCCAGTTCCGGTGCGGCGGTGATCGGATCCTCCGCCTCGACGGCGGAGACGGGTTCCGGCTCTAGCGTTGCGGGGATCTCCAAGGGCAGCTCGACCGCGGTTCGGGCTGTGATCGGCTCGACGGGAGGCTGCGCTGGTTCAGATGGCTGAGCCGGTTGGAGAGGTTGCGCCGGTTGCGAGGCACCCTGGCTCCGGGTCGGTGCCGGTTGCGTGCCCGGTTCCGGTGCGGCGGCCGCTTCGGCGGACTCGAGAGGCGCCGGCGATGAAGGCGAGATCGGTGCCGGAACCCGGTTCCGGGGCTGGTCGTCGGTCGGGGTGGAGTCCGATCCGCCACCGTCGGATGCCGAGAACGGGTCGGTGGAGAAGTCGGGCACGGCGTGGGGCTCGCTGACCACCCGACTCCGTTTCAGGAACGGGTTTTCGGCCGGCCCGCTCGAGGATGGCTGATTCGACAGGTCGGCCACCAGATCCCGCAACCGCGGCGACATGTCCGGAATCTGATCCAGCGGTCCGATCGGGCGGGAGCCTCCGTTGCCGTCGGGCCCGGTCTGATCCGGAGCGGCTGGGTAGTCGCCAATCGCCCGCAGTGTCCGCCGCCGCTCCTCTTGGATCGGTGGCTCGCTCGCGTCGGGCGGGGTACCGAACGGGTCCTCGGTGAACGGCACGTCTCCCAGGTCCGATGGGGGCATCCAGTCGCCCGGATGGTCGGATTCCGCGTCGTGACGCACGGTGTCGTCCTGCGGCAGCCTAAGAAGATGGTCATTCGCGTCCGGGCGGGGTGGCGGCCCGGCGTTGGCCGTTGAACCGGCGCCATCTCCGAGGGGCGAGGACGGATCGGTTTGAGGATCGTCGAGCACATCCTGGGCGGCTGCTATGGCGGACATGCTCTCGGCCGTCGACCACTGCACCTCAATCTCGGCTTCATCAGCGTGGCCGCCGTCAGCATCCGTGTCGCTGTCGGGGAAACCCTGCAGCAGGGTGGAGGGGATGGCAACCGAGCTGTCCGGTGGCAGCTCTGTGGCTTCGTGGAGCACGGAGGCGGCCGGGGCGCCGTCCGTCTCGTTCGCATCGATCGGGGTATCGGCAGGCCGACCCGTCTCGCCGTCGCGGCCCCGGCGTCGTATGTCGGCCAGTTGGCTCACCGCGTCGGCGTCCTTGGCTCCGTCCGCCCGGTTCTGGTCGGTACCCGACCCGCTGCCGTTCAGGACTTTGTCGATGGGGACGAGGTCATCCTCGTTCCGTTCCGACTCGTTGGGCTTCAGTCGTCCCAGCAGTCGCCTGATCCCGGTGCCGTCCGCCGCGGCCGACGAACCGTCGGCGGACTCGGCCGAGCTCGATTCGGCCGCCGCCTTCTCCCGATCGCTCTTTGACACCGGAGGGGGTGGGGGGCCGGCGACCAGGGCGTCGGCCGGCAGGCCGGCATCGAAGAACTGAAAGAAGTCTTCGGGCTGTTCGGTGGCGGCGTAGGCCTTCCGGCGGGATTTCACCGTGCGGCGGTCACCTCGAACCTCAGGCTTGCCGCTTCCTCTGACGCCCGAGACCGTGAGCGCACAGTCCTTGCAGACCATATCCTTACGGCCCTTCAGGGGTAGCGCGCATGATCGGCAGAGATCCCCGTAACAGAGATCACAGACGTCAACGGCCATCTCAAATGTATGAAAGTCACAGTGACCGTTCATTACTACTTTCCAGCACCCGTCGATGTACTCTGTTCCATCGACCGCCCGAAGATCATGCTTAACAAAAGCGGAGCGGAGGTTCTCCGATGACCGTGCCCAACATCCTTGCCGAGAGATACGCCTCCGAGGAGATGGTCGGCATCTACGACCAGACGAATCGGATCCGTCTGGAACGGCAGTTCTGGCTTGCGGTCCTCCGGGCCCAGGCCGAACTGGGGGTTGACGTCCCCGAAGGCGCGATTGCCGACTACGAGGCCGTGATCGACAACGTCGATCTGGATTCGATCAACCAGCGCGACAGGATCCTGAAGCACGACGTCAAAGCCCGGATCGAGGAATTCAACGAGCTCGCCGGCCATCAGGAGATCCACAAGGGCCTGACCAGCCGCGACCTGACCGAGAATGTCGAGCAGTTGATGACCTGGCGGGCGCTCGAGTTGATCGACCATCGGACGGTGTCGCTTCTTCGTCTCCTTGCCGAGCGAGCTTCGGAATACGCCGGGCTGGCCATGGTCGCCCGCACCCACAATGTTCCGGCCCAACCGACGACTTTGGGAAAGCGGTTCGCTCAGGCGGGCGAGGAATTGTTGCTGGCGCATCGTGAGCTTCGTGACCTGCGAGCCGCCTATCCGATTCGAGGAATCAAAGGCCCGGTCGGATCACAACAGGATCAACTCGATCTGCTCGGATCGGTCGAGAAGGTGGAAAGACTCGAGGAACTGGTGGCTCGTCACCTCGGCATCGATCAGCGGTTCAACGCCGTCGGCCAGGTGTATCCACGGTCACTCGACTTCGCCGTCGTGTCGACACTCCTTCGGTTGGCCGCCGGTCCATCGAGTATGGCCATGACCATCCGGCTGATGGCGGGCCACAATCTCGTCACCGAGGGATTCAAACAGGGCCAGGTCGGGTCATCCGCGATGCCTCACAAGATGAATGCGCGATCCTGTGAACGAATGAATGGGTTGTACACGATCCTTCAGGGTCATGTCACGATGGCGTCGAGCCTGGCCGGTCATCAATGGAACGAGGGGGATGTCGCCTGCTCGGTCGTGAGACGTGTCGTTCTCCCCGACAGCTTCTTCGCGATCGACGGTCTCTACGAGACGGCGTTCGACGTCGTGCGAAACGCTGGAGCCTTTCCCGCGGTCATCGACAATGAACTCCGCCAGTACCTTCCGTTTCTGGCCACGACGAAGCTGCTCGTTCACGCTGTGCGGCACGGCATGGGCCGGGAGGATGCCCATCAGGTCATCAAGGAGCACGCCGTCGCCACGGCTCTCTCGGTGCGCGAAGGTAAGGGCGACGGCACCCAGTTGATCAGCCGGCTGTCAGCCGACGAGCGGTTCCCCGGCTCCGAGGACGACCTCTGGTCAATGATCAGCAGGCCGTCCGACTTGCTCGGGACTGTCGAAAAACAAGTCGGCGTATTCTGCGATCAGGTCGAAACGCTGTCGTCAGAATACGCCGAACCGTGGTATCGAGGAGCTGAAATCCTCTAACCCTTTATCTCGGGCGGGGCATCCTGCCCCTTGTGAGCATCAGGCTGCTCGGGAAATGCCTGCTCGCTTCAGCACCGAAGCAGGGACACCGATTTGGCGGAATGCCTGATAGGTGATCCCCTTGCGCTCCGCATAGCCCTCGGCCACACGGACGAAGTCGTTCTCGAGGTCGGTGATGTTGACACCGTTGTCCATGCCGTCGAGCTCTTCGGTCAAGTCGATTTGCTCCTGAGTGAGCTGGAGCCGCTTCAACGGATCGGCTTCCTCGAGCTCAACCTCGATTCGTTCCAGACGGCGGCCTATCGACTCCTTGGTCCGTTTGCGCCCACGCTTGGGACGACTCGATTCCAAAGCCTCGAGGTAGGCCCGAACCATACGACCTTCGGCTCGACCAACGGCGAGAGCCTGCTTGTGTTCCTCTGTCATTTTCGCTTTTTTGGCCGCCATAGCCTGTTTCCTATCCTATCCCTACCACATTGCCGTGGTAGCTTGTTGTTTTAGCTACCCGCCTGCTCTGAACGCGTTCATGAGCCTGGCACAACCGCCGAGTCTTCAACATAGTAACGGATTATTCGCTTTCAGGTGAGCGTCGGTTATATAACAAAATTTCCTAGATGCAAAACCACCAGTTCAACGTGTTCAAATTTTAACCGATGTTCCATCGGTGATTGCAGGTTCGGACCGCGGCCTCCGAACATCGAAATTGCCGCAACACAGTTATTCCAGCGGGTGGGCCGGCCGGTTACGGCATGGCGGGTGAATACTCCATTCGTCACACGGGTGATCGACTCTTGTTTACGGGGCCTGGGCACGACGTGGAAGCGGAATGGTCGTGCCCTGAGTCGAAAGACCCACTGTCGGCTATTGGCGCCAAATCGCCGACACTGCAGCAGACACAGCGAAGAGGGCCCGGAATCAATGATTCCCGACCCTCTCCTGGTTTGGTGGTCGGGACCGGCGTCGATCCGGTGACCTACCGCTTTTCAGGCGGTCGCTCTCCCAACTGAGCTACCCGACCAGATTGTGAGCGGTCCCGACGAGATTTGAACTCGCGACCTCCGCCTTGACAGGGCGGCGTGCACTCCAGACTGCACTACGGGACCAGATCAACTCTTCAGTTGTTCGCACCCCCAACGGGATTTGAACCCGTGTTACCTGCGTGAAAGGCAGGCGTCCTAGGCCGCTGAACGATGGGGGCTCGTGCTTTTCGCCGATTCCACTTCGCCAATCCGGCCGGGGCCGGATCAATGTAGCAGCAGCCGGCGAAAGCTGCACCGAAAATCTCCGCATCGTTCCGAGGAACAATGGGCCGAGACTTTCCGGCTACCAAGAGTACCTCGTCACCCTCGGAGATCGGCAGAATTTGCCAGGGGTAATTTCAGGAGTCTTCGCCGTCGTCGGGGTCGGGCAGAACGGTGATCATGGCCGTCACGATGCTGTCGAGGAGATAGCCGAGTTCGTCGTAGATCAGATACAGGCCGATGTCCGGATCGTCGAAATCCGGTTCGTCGTCCTCCGACACGTCGAGCCGGGTTCCGAGAACCAGGCGGGCGTCATTGATCACCGACATCCACTGGGCGAGTTCGTCCTCGGTGACGACCTCGTTGTCGGCCGTTTCCCGGACGGTGTCGGCTGCTGTGCGGCGCTGCTCGATCAGGCCGTCGCGGGACAGAACCTGGTAGCCGGCATCCTTCTCGGGATCATGCGGGTACGCGGTCGGAAAGAGGCGCCGTGTCTCGGGGATGTCGAGGGCGACGATCTCGTCGATCTCGTCGGCCAGACGGACGAGAAAGCTGCGGACATCCGGGGCCAGCTTCACCCGAAAACGCCCGTCGTCGAGGGCCTCGAAGGGCTTGGGGCGGCGAAATCGAACCATGATCCGGAATGTCCGCCCGTCTACTCGTCGTGTTCCATGGTCGCCCACAAACCGTGCCCATGTAGCCGGTTGACGTCGCGCTCGGCCTCCGTCCGGGTGCCGCTCGACACGACCGCCCGGCCCTTGTGGTGGACGTCCATCATCAGCTTATTGGCCTTCTCCTTCGAGTAGCCGAACACCTTCTGGAACACGAAGGCGACGTAGCTCATGAGATTTATGGGATCGTTCCACACGATCACCACCCACGGGCGGTCCTCTTCGACCACCTCCTCGGTGATGAGCTCCGGATCCTGGAGTTCCAGCGGTGCGCCCATTCCACCCAGTGTGTCAGGTTTTCGTCCGACATCGGCACGATGCCTGTGCCGTCAATGCCGTGATGGTCACCCCCGCGCTAGGTAAAAACACCCGAATCTCTCGGTCCGAACTGGCCGCTCCGAGGTGTTGTCGTGGCAGACTTGAAAGTAGGACGAATGGCGAAGGCGTGCTAGAAGCCAGACGGGATCACGTGAGACGATGACAGCGACCACCCTGGCGCAGATGATCGAGCCCGAGTCTGTCGGCTTCGACGTGCTCGAAAAAGAGTATCGGCCCCTGTTGAAGTTGGTGGAGCAGCTGATCGGTGTCGTGCCCAATTGCGATCCCGTCCTCGAGATCTGGCCGCCGGGATTTCGCAGCTACAACCTGCTCGTACCCAATCTGTTGAACCTCCCCGCGTCGCTCGTGGGTCAGGGAGCGCCGAAGGATCTCGTCGGGCTTGCGATGTACACGGCGAGTCGGGCCGCCGAGTGCATGTACTGCTCGGCACACACCTGCTCGTTCGCACTTCGGCGGGGTACCTCGCCCGAAGCGCTGGTCGGCGACTACTCGCCGATCGAAGCTGCGGTGGCCCGGGTGGCCGAGGGCATCTCGAAGGTGCCGGCCGACCTGACGAAAGCCGACGTGGCCGAGATCGAATCCCATCTCCCGCAGTCCGACATCGAATGGATCGTGCTGAGCGTGGCCATGATGGGCTTCCTCAACAAGTTCATGGACACCATGGGCATCGAGTTGGAGGACGCCGCGGTCGCCGATGTCGAGGAGCTGATCGGCCCGACCGGATGGAAGGTCGGCAAGCACGGCTGGAATTCGGAGGACCTGATCGACCTCGACATGCCCGAGGGTCGCCCACTGCGGCCCCGAGGCAAGGCGGCGGCCAACGGATCGAGCTCGAACGGGTCGACCCGGCCGTCGTACCTCGACGTGCCACAGGACTCGCTCGGCACGTACTTGAAGGTGATCCGCCAGGCTCCCGCCGCACTCCGCATGGAGCGGCAGTGGACCAAGGGCATGTCGGGCCGGATCGCCCCGGCGTTGCTCACGTTGGAGGCCGACGTCGGCCATTCGTTCCCGATCCTGGCCAGCCTCCATCACGGTCGCGGGGTTCGGGCCATCGCCACCGTGCTGCGTGACAATCTCGATCCGGAGCTGTCGACGCTCGGGCTGCGGGCCAAATGTCTGGTCGGCCTGGTCTACGCCCGGGTCGTCGGCAACGAGGTGCTCACCTCGGAGGCCATCCAGTTGGCGCTGACCCTCGTTCCCGACATGGACCATCCGCTGCTCACCGCCGTCGGCCGGTTCGCCACCGCTTCGCCGGAGACGGCAACGCTGCCGCCTCAACTCAGCAGCGTCGAGGCCGCCGCGGTGATGTTGGCCAAGGTCGGTGCACCGAGTCCGTCACAGATCAACGAGATCAGCATTGAGGCGGCGGCGGGTTCGATGTCGGCGGCCCAGATCGTGGAGATGGTGGTCTGGTTGTCGGTACAGCAGACGCTACACCGGCTCTACGTCTACTACGACGTCAGCCGCGACATCTACTGAATCGGCTACTGCATCGGATCCCGGTTCCGGCCGCTCCGACTCCGCGGGGCGGCGGGCGAACAGGCTCAGATGGAGGAGCAGGGCGAGGCCCCAGACTGTGACCGAGCCGAGAATGTGGAACCACACCAGAACCGGTGGAACGCCGGCGAGGTATTGCCAGTAGCCGGTGGCGCCCTGGGCCACGGAGGCCACCAGCAGCCAGCGGGCGAGCCGGACCGGGTCGAGGTTCGGAGCGGATAGTCGCTCGACCGGGGTGGCCCGTAGCCGAACCCACAGCCACAGAGCCGTCAACACGAAACACCAGACGGTGACGCTGTGCGTCCGGGCGATCGTCTCGAAATCCAGGCCGAGACGTTCGGCCCGGCTGTCGCCGCTGTTGGGGCCGGTGCCGGTGACCAGCGTGCCGACGACGAGTACCAGACTCACGAGACCGACCATGACCCGGCTGTGGAGCAGGATCGACGGGCCGACCCGTGGAGATGGCCGTTCGGGCCGGGCGCCCGCTTTCAGCCAGAGCACGATCGCGTTCCACACCATGACCGCCGAGAGCAGGAAGTGGCCGGCGACGGCGATCGGATCCAGTTCGAGTACCACCACGGCGCGGCCGAGGAGGATCTGGGCCACGGAGCCGGCGATCAGGCCGAGAGCCCACGGAAGGAGATCGGGCCTGGGATCGGTCATCCGGCGACGCAGCCGCCAGGCCTCGAATGCGACGGCAAGGGTGAACAGGCCGATGATCCCCGAAAACACCCGGTTGCCGTACTCGATCTTGCCGAGCAGGTCCTGTTCGGAGGGCAGGAGTTGCCCGTCGTGGCACTCGGGCCACTGCGTGCAACCGAGCCCGGCCTTGGTGAGTCGAACGGTTGCTCCACTCACGACTATCAGGCCCAAAAGTACGGTGGTTAGAGCCACCAGCTGCCGATAACGACGCAGACTCACCGTCCCCACGCTACCACTCGGTTACGATTCGCCGATCCTGCCAATTCAGTTCGCCCACCACCGCCGGGCAGGGTGGTTTCACAGTACCCTTGTGGCTGGTGCTCACAGCTGCTCCTGCGCGTTCTCGGGTTCGGGCCTTCATTGCCCTGACGAAGCCTCGAATCATCGAGCTGCTCTTGGTGACCACGGTGCCGACCATGATCGTCGCCAATCGCGGGCTGCCGTCGGGCTGGCTGATCCTGAACACCATTATCGGTGGAACGCTCGCCGCCGGCGGGGCAAACGCGTTCAACATGTACATCGACCGTGACATCGACGCCCTCATGAACCGGACCAAGGGCCGCCCGCTCGTCACCGGCGAAATCGAACCGGTCGAGGCGCTTGTGTTCGCCGCCGCCATCGAGGCCGTCGCCTTCGTCTGGCTCGCCGTGTTCGTCAACCTGCTGTCAGCCGTCCTGGCTGTCGGGGCCTGCGCCTTCTACGTGTTCGTCTACACGCTGTGGCTGAAACGAACCTCCACCCAGAACATCGTGATCGGCGGTGCCGCAGGCGCGGTTCCGGTCCTCATCGGCTGGTCGTCGGTCACCAACTCGGTGGGCTGGGCGGCGATCATCCTGTTCGGCGTGATCTTCTTCTGGACCCCACCCCACTTCTGGGCGTTGGCGATCAAGTACGAAGACGACTATTCCGCCGCCTCGGTTCCCATGATGCCGGTGGTGGAAGGTCATCGGTCCACCGCGGCCCAGATGGTCGTCTACTCCACCGTCGTCTGGGCGCTGACGATCGCCTTCTGGTGGGTGGCCGACATGGGTTGGCTGTACCTCGTCGTGGCCATGGGGCTCGGCGTGGCCTTTACCGGCGGCGCGGTTCGTCTGTACACCGAAACCGATCCACAAGCCCAGAAGCAGCAGTCCTTGCGCTACTTCACCTTCTCGATCACCCACCTGACCGTTCTATTCGCCGCACTCGCACTCGACCAGCTGATCGTCTGGGGATTGTGACGGTTTCATCATCGGGCGTTCGACGCGGTTACAGTACGTGGCCGCAAGGGTGCAATAGTGGCGCGCTCGCCGAAACCGCCTTCCGGCAGGGCCGGAGCATCGGCGACGAGGTCCGAATCACCGACAATCCGCACGCCGACCATCGGCACGCTGACAACCTGCAAATGGCCTCCTCGGAAGTTCCGTCGGAGGCGGTAACACCTTGGCTGAAGATGAACTCATGGCTTTAACAGAAACCCGCCCTGCTGAAACCGGATCCGACAGCGCTGACGTCGCAGCCCTGCCGTCGTTCACACCCGATGGATTCCTCGGCTCCGTCGACCACAAGCCGATCGGCCGCATGTTCGTCGGTGGGGGGATCATCTTCCTGCTCGCCGGTCTCGTCGTCGGTCTGGTCGCAGCCTTCGAATCATCCGACGGGTCAACCTTCCAAATCGCCGCCGACGGCGCCGAGTTCGCCCAGATCTGGTCGATCAGCCGGGATCTGGCCATCTTCGGCGGCCTCGTTCCGATCCTGATCGGGATCGGCCTCTACATCGTGCCGCTGCAGATCGGCGCACCGAGTCTCGCCTTCGCCAGGGGAGCCTCCGGAGCCTTCTGGACCTGGCTGCTCGGAACCGGCCTGCTGATCGTCGCCTACCTGCTCAACGGTGGTCCCGGCGGCGGCCGTCGTGACTTCGTCGTGCTCTGGGCCTGTTCACTGGCCATGATGATCGGTGCCGCGGTCTGGGCGCTCGTCGTTCTCGCCTCCACCGTTCTCGGCGCTCGAACCGTCGGTATGACGATGGATCGCATGCCGTTCACCTCGTGGGCCTACTTCATGTTCTCGCTCCACGCCATCTTCAGCCTGCCGATCGTGATGGGCGAGCTGCTCCTCGTGCTCCTGCGGGTTCGCTACGGTCACCTCGACATCACCGACACGGCCTCACTGACCGGCGTGCTCGACGGCGTCAGCCTCGCCCCGTCGATCTACTGGCTCGGGCTTCCCGCTCTCGGCATCGCCGCCGACGTGATCGGCGCCCACACCGGACTCCCGATCCTGCAGCGTCGGATCACGATGGTCGCCATCACGGCGTTCGAACTGCTGGCGTTCGGTCAGGATCTGGTCGGTATGGCCACCGAGCGAGCCGTCGAGTTCGACAACGTCCTTCTCGTCGTCGGGCTGTTGACCGCCCCGCTCCCGGTGCTCGCCGTCCTCGGTCTCGGTGGCAACAGCCTTCGCCAGGGCACGCTCCGGCTGAAGGCGGCGCTGGCCGCCGTCCTGCTCTCGGGCCTGCTGCTGCTGGCCGCCACGGTCGCCTCTCTGCTCGGTCTGGTCGAGCCGGTCATGGGCTATCTCGAGGAGCTGTCCCCCGGTTCGGTCGACATGACGAACT
>JAOUGG010000412.1 GCA_029857855.1 Acidimicrobiia bacterium
CGAACTGTCCGTTCCGACCGGAGACGAGCGGGCCGACCGCGAGCAGTGCCATGTAGGCCGCCAGCGCCCACGCCGGGATCTGCCGCCGCCACCGGGCGAACACGCCAACGCCGAGCATGAAGGAGTACCAGAGCGGGGCGAACCAGATCGGTCGAGTGTCGCCGCCCAACACACCGAACGGCCACAGGAGTGAGAGCGCGGCCGAGATTCCGTAGAGAACCTGTAGGGTCCGCCCCGGCCGGCCCCTTCGGCCGAGCCGGTCCTGGGCGAAGACCAGCATCGCGAACGCCAGGTAGAACTGGAGCTCGATCGACAGCGTCCAGAAGACGTCGTTGAAGTTGACGAAACCGAACAGCTCCTGGGCGTAGATCAGGTGGGCGAACAACCGGGCCACACCGAACGGCGTTCCCCCGGGCAGATACTCGTGCCCGCCTTCGAGCGAGGCGCCGAGCGCGAACACCAGCGCTACGATGATCGCCGCATGGTATGGGGGTGTGAGACGAACGATCCGACGGACCACGAAGTTGCCGACGTCGAACGCCGGTCGATCGGCGTCCGCCCCGGTCTCGGGTTCGGGGGTCTCGAGATTGGCTCGAAGGGAGTAGGCGATGACCAGACCGCTCAGCACGAAGAACACGGCCACGCCGAGCTTGCCGGTCACGAGGACATCAATCAGCCACTGCGGAGTCCGTGACTGGACCAGATCGATTTCCGACCGTTCGATCTGCAGGTGGAAGAGGACCACGGCGAACGCGGCCCAGCCCCGGATGCCGTCGAGAAAGGCGAAGTGTCGAGTCGGTGTTGCCATGGTCATCCCCTCCCGATGCCTTGTGCCGGCCACAAGCCGCTGCGTGGCCACCAGTCATACTAGAGCTTCGGCCGGTGCTGTCGGCGGGTGATCCCCTACGCTTGGTCTCGATGAGCACAGCGCTGGTCGTTCGGGTTCCGGTCGTCGATGGGTGACTTCTCGCAGTTCGGTCGGATACCCACACTGCACCGGCTGGGCGATCGGCCGGTGCACGAGCTCGAAGCCGAGCTGGCGGCCTGGTCGACGACGACGCCGATGGCGCTCGTCATTCCGGCGTTGCTTTCGGAACTCGACGGCCCGGCGCTGGGCCGGATCGTGGAGGAGCTGAAGTCGGTCGAGTACCTGAGTGAGATCATCGTCGGAATCGACCGGGCCGATCGCGCCGGGTTCGAGCGGGCGAAGGCGTTCTTCTCGGTGCTTCCGCAACGCCATCGACTCCTGTGGAACCATGGCCCCCGGCTGCAGGCCCTCGACGCCGAGTTGCGGAAGCTGGGTGTCGCCCCGACCGACGAGGGCAAGGGCCGAAACGTTTGGTTCTGCCTTGGCTATTTCCTGGCCTCCGAGCGGTCGGCCGTCGTCGCTCTGCACGACGCCGACGTCCTCACCTACGATCGCCGGATGCCGGCCCGGCTGTTCTACCCGGTCGTGCACCCGACGTTCGGGGACGCCTTCGCCAAGGGCTACTACTACCGCACCGACGGCCACCAGCTGACGGGCCGTGTCGTTCGGCTCTTCCTGCAGCCTCTGCTGCGGGCCTTCACCACGGTGCTCGGCCCAAATGACTACATCGAGTATCTGGCCGGATTTCGTTACCCGCTCGCCGGTGAGGCGGCGATGCACGCCGATGTCGTCCGTAACATGCGCATACCCAACGACTGGGGACTGGAGATCGGCTTGTTGGCCGAGGTGTACCGTCGCTACACGCCCCGGCGAATCTGCCAGGTGCAGATAGCGGACGCCTACGACCACAAGCACCAGCGGCTCTCCGGCGACGATCCGACCGAGGGCATCCACAAGATGGCCATCGACATCGGCAAGGCGATGTTCCGGAAGCTGGCGATCGACGGCGCCGTGTTCACTCCCGCCACGTTCCGGTCGCTCAAGGCGGCGTACTATCGGGAGGCCCTGGATCTGGTCGAAATCCACCACAACAACGCCGTCATCAATGGTCTGCACACCGACCGCCACCTCGAGGAACGCACGGTCGACGTGTTTGCCGAGGCCCTCGTCGCTGCGGGCGACGCCTACGTGAACAACCCCATGGACACGCCGTTCATCGCCAGCTGGGCCCGTGTTCTGAGTGCCATGCCCGATGTCTTCGAGCGCCTTCGGGAAGCCGTGGAGGCCGACGCCGCCGAGCCTATCACCCGATAGATTTGAGGGACCGGCGGCTGCCGCGTCCCACATCGGCACGGCCTGATCCACCCCGGGCAAGGCGAGAACAGATAGGCGGCACGTTCGACGTATGTACGATCTCGAGGCTGTGCTTCTCGATGTACGAACGACCGGCACGGTGCCGGCCGATCTCCTCCCGTGGGCCGAAGCGACCGGTGACGATCTCACCATCGCCGCCGCCTGTGCAGTGTCGGCAGTGGCCGACGGCGTTGCCCTGCGGCTGAACGATTCGCTGCAGAAGAACGATCGAGCCATCTCGATCTACGAAAATGTCGCCGCCGCCGACCTGCACGACGGCGTCTTCGACCACCGGGCGTTCGTCTGGACGGCCCACAACTCTCGGGCGCTGGTGCTAACCCGGCTCGGGCATTCGGGCGACGCAATAGACACTCACCGCCGGGCCCTCGCGCTGGCACAGGACATCGGGTACGAGCGGGGCATGGCAATCAGCGGGTCGAATCTGGGGCGGATACTGCTGCGCACCGACAGCCCCACGGAGGGTGTCCACCAACTGCTCCACCCCATTCCGGCCGGTGGGGACGACGAGGGGCGATACACGACTCGGGTCCGCTCCCGTTCGATAGCCGAGTTCTACTACGCATGCGGTCTGCTGGAGCAGGCGGCTGCGAGCCTCGCCGAATACCGTGATGTCAAGGAGAGCTTCTATCGCGCCGACGTGCTGGTCGGCACCTGCAAGCTGGCCTACATCCGGATGGCGCTCGGTGATCGGGAAGAGGCCCGACGACTGGTGAGCGAGATCGACGAGCTCGAGGTCGCTCGACATCCCAAGGTCGCGGTCGACTTCGGTGCCGTCCGCGCCCGCCTGCTCGGTCTCGACGGGCGGGTGGAGGACGGGTTGGCGGTTCTCGACGACCTGGCGGCCCAGATGGCCGTGGCGGCGGTGCCCGAGACGGCGCTGTCGAGCATCGGCCACCCAGCCGTGGCCCGGGCTGAGATACTCGCCGATGCAGGTCGCCTGGAGGAAGCGCTCGCCGTGATCGAGATCGATGAGATGCCGATCGAGCGGGTCACGACTTCGCAACTTCTCAGTCTCCGGGCGGAGATCCTGGCCCGGCTGGAACGATGGCCGGACGCCGTGCGGTCCGGCCGCGAGGCGGAGGTTCTCCGGCGGCGGTTCGACGTCGACGCCGAACAGTACATCAATCTCAGTTTTCCCGACGGCTACCAGTACGACGACGGCCGGCTGCGGGCCCGCCTCGCCGATCTCTACGCTCGCGAGATTCGCCTGCGCGACGTCCTCGTCCACGATCTGCGAGGCCACCTGGCCTCGATTCGGCTTGCCGTCGAATCGGCGGGAGGTACCTGTGAGCCCGACGCCATGGCGGCGAGGCTCCGGGTCCTGGTTGCCGCCGTCAATCGGATGGCCGACGCCCAGCGGAACTCGGTCGCCTACCTGAGCCTGGTCGAAGGTGGCGAGCGGGCGACGGCTGCCGCCGACATCGTCACCCTGAACCTGGCGACCGTCGTCGACGGCGTCATCGAGCGATTCTCGAGTCAGGCGTGCCGGAAGTCGGTGGAGATCCGTCGTCTGTCGTCGCCCGATGTGGAGGTTCGGGCCGATCGCAAGATGCTCGATGCCTGCCTCGGCAATCTGGTCGACAATGCGTTGAAGTTCACCTACCCGGGAACGAGCGTTTCGGTGAAGTGGAGGCTTGTCGATTCCGACGCTCCCAACGACCACACAGTCGAGATCTCGGTGCTCGACCAGGGTCCCGGGCTGACCTCCGAGGATCAACGGCGCATGTTTCGCAACGCCCGGACGCTGTCGGCCCGACCGACCGGAGGTGAGCCGAGTACCGGGCTCGGG
>JAOUGG010000413.1 GCA_029857855.1 Acidimicrobiia bacterium
ACCGATGCGCTCGTGACATGGGAGCGGCTGACCGCCGACACCGATCCCGAGATGCGGCGGCGGCTGACCGACGCCCGTCACCGCGTGCTCGAACTGGAGGAGCGTCTGCGGACCGAAGGCACCGATCCGCTGGATGAGCTCAGCGGCCGGCTCAACGACTACCTCGGGCCCGGCGCGGAAGGCCTCGGCATGCGGGTGCTCGCCTCCGAATGGAAGGAGCGGACGCAGGCAGCCGAAGCGAGAGCCAGCCTGACACCGATTCTCGACGACGCTCGCCGGCGGTTTCGGGCGGTGGTGGAGGAGGTCTGGGGTGAAGCGGCGGAGCCGACACCACTGCTGCGCGCAACCGACGTGGCGACCGTCGCAGCGACTTCGGGCTACCCGCTGATCTACGTCGTGCCATCGACGCACGGCACGATAGCGCTGATCGTCGAGCCGGACGGGCCCGTCCAGACCATCGAGTTTCCAGAACTCGACAGCGCACGGCTCTCTCGCCTGCTCCACGGCGACGACGGAGGATCTCCCAGTTTCCTGCGGGGCGCCTACTATCGCGACGCCGACGCCCTCGACGCCTCTCTCGAGCAGGTGGTGCCGTTCCTCAACAGACACCTGCTCGACCGACTCGATGACGCGGTCGAGCGACTCGGTTACCGCCAGGCCGCAATCGTGGCGATGGGCTTGCTGGCCCTCTTGCCGTGTCATGCCCGTGACGTCGGAGACGGTGTGGCGTTCCGGATGGTGCCCAGTGCCCGGGTCCTGCGAATCGCGCAGGAATCCCGGCCCGAGCCGCCGCTTGCGACTCCCAGGGTGTATGTCCTGGCCGCCCCTGAAGTCGAGGGACAGGATCGGCTCGGTTGGGCGGTCATCGAGGCACTGGCGGTCGAGGCTCAGGTCGAGGCTCGTGGAGCAACCGTTTCGCTGGCTGTTGGAGACGAACCTGCGCGGGTGCTAGGGCAGCTCGAGGCGGCCAACCTCGCCCACCTCGCCTGCCATGCCAACTTCCGACCCTCCGACCCGCTGGCGTCCGCTCTTCACGTCGGCCGCAACGCGGTTGTCACGTTGGGCGACATGGCCGGAGGCCGTCGCGATTTCACCGGCCTGGAGTTGGTCGTCATGTCGGCGTGCAGGACTGCGGCCATTGAAGCCGATCGGCCCGACGACGCCCTGGGGTTTCCCAGCCAGCTCCTCGTCGCCGGGGCCGCAGGGGTTGTGAGTACCGCCTGGCTTGTCCACGACGACACTGCGGCGTTCTTCGCTCACCGCTTCTATCAGGAGCTGGCTGACGGCCGCGACCCGGCCATGGCGACCCAACGAGCCCGAGCCTGGCTCCGCTCCGCCACCGGCGACGATCTGCTCGGTGTCGTGATCGAGCTGATGGAACTCGTGCCCGCCGAGGATGCCGACGCCCACGCCGTGCTCACCGAGTGCAGGCGCTCGCTTTTGACCCAACGAGAGACCCGGCCCTACGAGCACCCGATCGACTGGGCGGCCTTCGCCTACTCCGGTGTGTGATCCGAACCCGGAAGGCCGGCACGAACGCCGCAGGTCGCATAGAGCACGTAGGCGAGCCAGGTCGGATCGCCCGGTTTGCGAATGGCGGCCCGGGCCCGACGCACGGCGCCGGCCAAGGTGTCACCGGCCAGCAAGCGCACGTAGAACACCTCGCTGAATCGGGCGGCCGAGTCGTCGAGCACACTCCAGTGAGCGCCAACGAAGGCCCCGGCACCGGCGTTCAGCAGGGCCGTGGCCCAGCCCCCGGCGCCCACCAGCCCCATGCCGCCCCGGCCGGCCTGGCACGCGTTGAGGAGGACGAGGGGGCTCGATTGCTCCAGATTCTTGGCCACGCCGCCGAGATCACGGGCCCGGAACGGGATCCCGCCCTCGAGCTGGATCTGGCTTCGGTTGGGGTCAACGCCCTGCGGGTAGAGGCCGTGGCCGGTGAAGTGGAAACCGGTATAGCTCCCGCCGGCCAGCGCCTGGTAGACCGCGTCATAGGTGGCGGGCACGTCGTCGACCTGGATGCCGACGTCCTGAAGACGACGCACAGCGGCCGCTTCGGCCTGAGCCGACGGAAGTCCGGAATCGCCGGTGACGACCAGCGCCATTCGGTCGAGGGCCAGATCCACCTGAAACGGAACACCCTGGATCCAGCGGGACACGTCGTAGCGTTCACAGACAAAGCCGTGCTCCACGATGGTGTCGGTTTCGTCGGGACCGGTGAGGAAACACATCTCCCACGGAACCCAGGGATCGGTCGACTGGATGAGGATGCTCTTGACCCGGTCCCTGATGGTCCACAGCCGGTTGCGAAGATCGGCCGGAACGACGTCGTCGTAGAGCTTGGCTCCCATTGCCTTGACCTTTCGGTCCACCACGTCGGCCGGGAAGTGGGTCGGCGGTAGCAGTTCCTCGATGTCGCCGAAGTACTCGGCAAAGAACGTGTCGGGGTCGGCCCGGAACCCGACGTGGCCGAACGGCTCGAAGTTGAGCTCGAGGTCGGGGTCGCGGCCGGTCAGGGTGAACTGCAGGCTCGGGCCCTGCCCGGGCAGGACCTGCTCGTAGATGAGCAGGGTCAGGTCGGGGTCCTCGTAGGGGGGCGGTTCCAGCGTCGCGACGGCGCGCAGCGGCTGCTCGGGCTCCTCGGCCGGGGCGTCGACGACCTGGAGACCGAGGGGGAGAACGGCGAGGCTCTGACCGTCGATGAAGGCCAGGAGCTGCATCGAGGCTTGGCCGGGGGCGATCGCTCTCACCTTGAACTGCCGGTACTGGGGTGCCCCGTCTGCGGTGATGGCGATCTGATGCTGGTGTGGTCCGGCCAACTCCACTCCGGACCGGGTGGAGAGGACGATGTCGACCGTGTCTCCGATCCGGCCGAGGACGTCGGCACCGACTGTCAGGTCGCCCAGAACCCCTTCGGCGCTGAGGCTGACGATGATGCTCACTTCCTCGTCGACGGAGGCCCTGGATGGCAGCTCCGCCTCCAGCCGACGGGTGACCGTTTCGACCGGTGCCTCGTCGCCGCCGTCCGCCCCGCGCGTGGCCGAGCCGTCCCCATCCCCACGGGTCATTCTCCGTCGGGTGCGCGGTGGTGGGGCCACGGCCGCCTCGCGCACCGGGAGGAGGAAGCCGGCCACGAACCCGTTGTCGATGACGACGGTCGGCTCGTCGATTCGTCTGGCCCGCTCCAAGGGTGCGATGGCCTCCATGGTCGGGGAGACCCCCGACTCGTGGAGATCGAGGCCATCGACGATGGTTCGGTTGGGGTCGATTGATTCGAGCTGACTGCGGTGTCGGAGATAGTAGTCGGTCTCGGGGCCGCGGGGTCGCTCGATCACGACGACCAATGTCCCGGTTCGATCCAATTGGTCAAGGGTCCAGCCGACCTCCCAGTCGGCACCGACCACGACGAACTCGTCGTCGGCGACATCGACGACTCGATCCGGTATCTGCGTGTCCCAGCCCGGTTCGCCGCCATCGTCGTCCTCGCCCGGACCAGGAGGCGGGCCGATCCCGAGTCGCTCGGCCAGCTTCGGGGACAGCGGCGGGGGAGCGACGGCGCCGCCGGATCGGGCCGTGCGGGTGGCCGGGACGGTGGCCGTCGGATCAGACGTTCTCACCAGACCTTCCTCGACCTCTCCCGGTTGGAGATGGTCGGCCCCGAACGCCAACTCCCGACGGGCCGGATCGGTCATGACGTGGAACAGCAGCTCGTCGGCCATACCGCCCAGATCGATCGGCAGGTCCTGTGGTCGGACGCCGACCGACCGGGCCAGCCGAACCCTACCGGCTCGGTCGACGACGTCGAATTCACGTTCGACGGCGGCCAAATCGGTTGGCGGTGCAGGTTCCGCCCGTCGCCGGATCGCGGGGCCGACACCATCCGGGTCGGGCAGCTCAGACTCGATCAGCCGGCGGGCATTGGCAATTCCGGCCCCGAACTTGCCGTTGTGTCCCAACGGTGCGGGGTCGGCGGTCGAGACCAGCGCCTCGGCGAACACGTCGGCCAGGGGCCGCTTG
>JAOUGG010000414.1 GCA_029857855.1 Acidimicrobiia bacterium
CGCTCAGCGCCGACGAGCTGGCGCAACTGCGAGCCGTGTCGCCGAGCCAGGGCATGATGGTCGAGACCCTCCGGGCCGATCTCGACTGCCACCGCAACGCCCCGGACAAGACCCCCGAGCGCCGCCTCGCCACCTTGGAGGCGGCCGGGGAGCTGGCCATTCCCTTCACCACCGGAATCCTCGTCGGCATCGGCGAGACCGAAGCCGACCGTGTCGAGGCGCTCCTGGCCATCGCCGAGAGCCACCGCCGCCACGGCCACGTGCAGGAGGTGATCGTCCAGAACTTCCTGCCCAAGGCGGGCACGGCCATGTGGCGGTCCGACCCCTGCCCGCCCGAGGCCTACCTTCGGGCCATCGCGCTGGCCCGTCTGATCCTGCCGCTCGACGTCCACCTCCAGGCCCCGCCCAACCTCTCGGACGACTTCGACGTACTGCTCGACGCCGGCATCGACGACTGGGGCGGGGTCTCTCCCGTCACCGCCGACCACGTCAACCCGGAGCGGCCGTGGCCTGCGCTCGACCGGCTGCGCACCGCCACCGAGGCCCGGGGCTTCACCCTCGCCCCCCGGCTCACGATCTACCCGGAGTTCGCACTCGAACCGCAACGGTGGCTCGACGAGGCCCTGCGATTCCCGGTCCTCGACCGGTCCGACGCCGAGGGCCTCGGTCGAGACGACCCGGGCGCAGTCTTTCCCGAGAAGACCGAATTCGTGAAGCAGGATGGCAGCGCCGCCAACGATGGAGCCGACGTCATCCTCATCGGAGATGGGGCCGGAACGGACACGAGTACACAGTGGTACTCGGGGGCGCCGGTCACACCGGTCGACCTCGTCGACCCCGAGTCGGCCGCCACCGTGACCACCGGCCCCGTGGCCGAGGTGATTGCCGGGGTCCGGGCCGGCCAGGAGGCGGGGTTCGACGAGCTCCTCACACTGTTCCGGGCCCGGGGGTCGGAGGCGGCGGCCGTGGCCGCGCTGGCCGACGACCTCCGCCGGGGGATCGTGGGCGACGAGATCACCTACGTCATCAACCGAAACATCAACTACACCAACGTCTGCACGTTCAAGTGCCGGTTCTGCGGCTTCTCCAAGGGACCCCTCAGCCTCAATCTTCGGGGCACCCCCTACCTGCTCACCCTGGAGGACATGGCGGCCCGGGTGATCGAAGCCCGGGAGAAAGGTGCGACGGAGGTCTGCCTGCAGGGCGGCATCCATCCGGACTTCGACGGAGACTATTACATAGACGTGTGCCGGGCGGTCAAAGAGGCCGCCCCCGACATGCACGTCCACGGCTTCACCGCTCTGGAGGTGACCGAGGGGGCCAAACGTCTGGGCGAGCCCCTGGCCGACTATCTGCGCCGGGCCATGGACGCCGGCCTGCGCTCGCTGCCGGGCACGGCGGCCGAGATCCTCGACGATGACGTGCGCCGCGACCTCTGCCCCGACAAGCTCTCGACCGAGGAGTGGCTGGAGGCCCACCGGGTGGCCCATTCGGTCGGCCTCCACTCCAACGTCACGATGATGTTCGGATCGATCGAGCAGCCCGAGTCGTGGGTTCGCCATCTTCTCCTCACCCGCGACCTCCAGAAGGAGACGGGCGGGTTCACCGAGTTCGTCGGTCTCCCGTTCGTGCACATGGCCGCTCCGATCTACCTGCAGCGCAAGGCCAGGCGGGGTCCGACGTTCCGGGAAAACCTGCTCGTGCACGCGGTGGCCCGTATCGCGTACCGGGGCACGATCGACAACATCCAGTCGGGCTGGGTCAAGATCGGGTTCGACAGTGTGCGGCAACTGCTGCGCGCCGGCTGCAACGACGTCGGTGGGACGTTGATGGACGAGAACATCTCCCGGGCCGCCGGGGCGACCCACGGCCAGGAGGTCACGGTCGACGACTTCGAGGCGTTGGCGGCGTCGATCGGGCGCACCCTGGCCCAGCGAACCACGCTCTATGAGCGGGTGGGCGTTGGATCGGCGACGTGATCAGGATGTCGACCGGACAAGCTAACCCACGCTCCCCCAAGTTATACCCACAAATCATCCACAACCTGTGGATAACTTTCGTGGAGGGCGTCGCATCCAGGGAAATGTTGCAGTGATCGACATTCCGGCCGACTTCGAGTTAGTATCTCGGTGACGGGTGGAGTCGTCGAAGCTTAGTTTTCCGACCCTCTACGGAGGCAACACATGCCTAAATGGGTTTATCCACTCGCATTCGTCTTCCTCATCTTCGTGATCTACAACGATCCGACGGGTGCTGGAAGCATGGCCCACGCCTTCGCCGACTTCGTGGGGCGGCTCATCAGCGCGCTCGGTGAGTTCTTCTCCGGTCTATTCGGCTCCGACGGCGCCACCTCGACAACCGCCGGCGCGGGCGCCGGCCTCACCATCCAACCTCAGGTCACGGTGCCATCGGCTCCGACGACCGACCTCTTCGTCCACGGGCATCATCACGGCATCACCGGCGGCTGAGGTAACGGGTCATGGCCGCTCGTGGATCACGGGGCACGTCGTCGCTCCTCATGCCGCTCAATGTCCTCGACGTCCTCATTCCCGATGAGGTCGTCCAGTACAACGAGCGCAAGCACTGGGCCAGTCTCATCCAGCCGTTCCTCGAAACGGTCGCCGTTCTCACCCTGATCACGATGTTCGCCGGCGGGCTCCCCGACGGGGCGCTCGGCGGATTTCTCTTTTTGCTCGCCATCGCCGTCGCCTTCGTGATGTACCGCCAGAGGAAGTGGAAGAAGCTTTCGCTCTACGCCGCAGCGGCCGGACTCGTCGTCGGGTTCGTGGTGTTCGGCGCCGAGCCGATGGCCATCGCCTTGATTCTGGGTTCTGCTGCGCGTTTCGTTTATCGGGCGGCGATGTGGGCCTTCTACACCCGCCTCTATATAACCAACCGTCGGGTCCTCACCTCCACTGGGTTCCTCGGAGCCGAAATCAACGCCATGCCCCTGACCCGCATCACCGACATCGCCTTCAAGCGAACCGTGCCGGGAGAGATTCTCGACTACGGGACGCTTCGAATCGAGAGCGCCGGCCAGGACCAGGCGCTCGGCCTGATCACCTTCCTCAACCAGCCCGACCACTTCTACAACATCCTGATCGGCCTCTCCACCACTGCGCTTGGTTCGGTGAAGGAACCGCTGTCGAGGGAGAAGATGGCCGAGTCCCGGGCCGTCACGATCAAACCCCGGGCCGAACGACCGGTCCGCTTACCCTCGATTCTTCGCCGCCTGACCGGTTCCACCGATCCATTGGTCCGCTCCTCCGGCCGTCGAAGTCGGACGACCGACCCCAACGACTTCGAGGACGACGCAGTCGTCGCACCTACTTCGCCAAGTTCTCTGGCCGACTTCGAGGACGGAACCTGACGGCCGCTCGCCCCAAGATCCAGCCGCCCACCCGAGTCGGGGCATAGGTTTCTCTCCCCAACACCACGATCAGCCTCGCTCCCCGGTGATATTCCAGGGCACACTGGTATCCGTGTCCGGTCTTGTTCGCAGTGCCCGCTGGCTGGTGATACCGGCAGCGGTCTTCCTCCTTGTCATGATCGGGCTGGCGCTGTCGGCGGCACCCCGACCCGAGTCCGGCGAGCAGGAACTGCCGAACGAGCAGGCCGACCCCGCCTCCGACAACCTCCCGCCCCCTCCCGAGCCCAGCGCCCAGGAATCGGTGACCGAACCGCCATCGGTCACGATCGCAGGCGAAGACGGCACGGTCGAGATCAGATTCGACCCCGATGGCGTGGCCCGGGCCAGTGTGGAGGGGCAGGAGGGCGAGTTCGACCTCGTGCCCGGAACGAGCTCCGGTGTGCGGGTCACACCCGACGGAACCTTGGAGCCGGTGCCGCCCGGAATGATCGGACCCGACGACCTCGGTCTGACCCCAACCGATCAGGGGGTCGACGTGCACGCCCCCGACAACCCGCTCGTCGAGTTGCGGCCGGACGGGCGCACCGGTGGCGTGTCGGCCACCGAGTTCGACGGTAACACCGTCACACCTCTCACCGGGCCC
>JAOUGG010000415.1 GCA_029857855.1 Acidimicrobiia bacterium
TCGAAGTCGATCTTGCCGTCTCGGAGCAGGGTTCGGATGATGGTGAACGCCTCGGCGAACCGACTCACCCGGCGGTCGTAGGCGAACCCGAATGCGTCGTACTCCCGCTTGTTCCATCCGGCCCCGAGCCCGACGATCAGGCGACCCTGCGACACCGCGTCGACGGTGGCCGCCATCTTGGCCAGCATGGCCGGGGCGTGGAAGCTGGTCGACGCCACCAACGGGCCCAGCTCAACGGTGGTGGTGGCCGCCGCCAGGGCCGACAGGGTGGTCCACGCCTCCCACGGCCCCCGAGGTCCGACGTCGAGGTCGTAGATGAGGTGGTCGCCGTACCAGATCGAGTCGAACCCAACGGCCTCGGCCGCCTGAGCCATGGCGATCAACTCGGGAAACGGCACCTCCCATTCCACCTCCGGAAGCTGTACACCGATCTTCATGCCAGTCATGAACCTCAATTGTGGCGGACGCCGGCCCGAGCGTGCCGTGCCGGGCAAGCCGAGATTGCGACGTCGGGGAATGCGGTGAACTCCGGGGTCCAATCTCCGTAGGATGGATGGTCATGGCCGATACCACGACTGCGGCGACCGATCAGGCCGTCCCCGCCACCGACGCCCGTACCGAAACCGACGACACGCCACCGCATCGCTACAACGCGGCGCTGGCCCAGGACATCGAGCTCAAGTGGCAGCGCTATTGGGATGAACACGCCATGTTCGAGACGCCGAACCCCAGCGGTCCGCTGGCCGATCCGGAACGTATGGCCGACCGGGGCGAGAAGCTGTTCGTGCTCGACATGTTCCCCTACCCGTCGGGCAGCGGGCTGCACGTCGGCCACCCGCTCGGCTACATCGGCACCGACATCTACTCCCGTTTCCAGCGGATGCGGGGCCGTAACGTGCTCTACAGCATGGGCTTCGACGCCTTCGGTCTCCCGGCCGAGCAGTACGCGGTGCAGACAGGGCAGCACCCGGCGATCACCACCGCGGAGAACGTGGCCAACATGCGCCGCCAACTCCACCGCCTCGGGCTGAGCCACGACCGCCGTCGCAGCATCGAGACCACCGACCCCGACTACTACCGGTGGACCCAGTGGATCTTCCGCACGATCTTCGACGCCTGGTACGACACCGAGGCCGACAAGGCCCGCCCGATCAGTGAGCTGATCCAACAGTTCGCCAAGGGTAAGCGGGCCACGCCCGACGGTCGCCCGTGGGCCGACCTCACCGCCGCCGAACAGGGCGACGTGCTGGCCGGCTACCGTCTCGCCTACGTGTCGGACGCCCCCGTCAACTGGTGCCCGGGCCTCGGCACGGTGGTGGCCAATGAAGAGGTCACCGCCGACGGTCGCAGCGACCGGGGCAACTTCCCGGTGTTCAAACGCAACATGCGGCAGTGGATGATGCGGATCACCGCCTACGCCGACCGCCTGCTGGACGACCTCGATGCCCTCGACTGGACCGACGCCATCAAGACGATGCAGCGCAACTGGATCGGCCGCAGCGAGGGCGCCACCGTACACTTCCCGTCGGCCGCCGGGCCGATCACCGTGTTCACCACCCGGCCCGACACCCTGTTCGGCGCCACGTTCATGGTGCTGGCACCGGAGCATCCGCTGGTCGACGAGCTGACCACGCCGGACCAGGCCGAGGCCGTCGCCGCGTACCGGAAGGCGGCGGCAGCCAAGAAGGAGATGGACCGAACCGACGACACCCGGGAGAAGACCGGCGTGCCCATCGGCGGTACCGCCACCAACCCGGTGACCGGTGAGGACATCCCGGTCTGGATCGCCGACTACGTGCTCATGGGCTACGGCACCGGCGCCATCATGGCCGTGCCCTGTGGCGACCAGCGTGACTTCGAGTTCGCCCGGAAGTACGACCTGGCCATTCCCGCCATCCAGCAACCACCTGAAGCGTGGTTCGCCGCCCACGGGATCGAGCCGACCAGCGGCGCCGACACCTCCAGTTGGCCCGAGGCCTACATCGGCGACGCGCCCTACATCAACTCCTCCAACACCGCACTGCTCAACGGTGATCTGGATCTCAACGGGATCAGCGACGTGGCCGAAGGCGTCACCGCCATCAACGAGTGGCTCGAGGCCAACGAACTGGGCGAGGCAACCGTCACCTATAAATTGCGCGATTGGCTGTTCAGCCGCCAGCGCTACTGGGGTGAACCGTTCCCGATCGTCTACGACGACGATGGCGTGCCCCACGCCCTGCCCGACGACCTGTTGCCGGTCGAGCTGCCCGAGACCGATTCGTTCTCGCCCCGCACGTTCGATCCCGACGACGCCGGGTCGAACCCCGAGAGCCCGCTCGACCGTCTGGGCGACTGGGTCACCGTCGAACTCGACCTCGGCGACGGCAAGAAGGCCTACCGCCGCGATACCAACGTGATGCCCCAGTGGGCCGGATCGTGCTGGTACGAGCTTCGCTACCTCGACCCGACCAACGACAAACGTTTCGTCGACCCCGAGGTCGAGGAGTACTGGATGGGTCCCCGCACCGACGTGCGGCCCGACCACCCGGGTGGCGTCGACCTCTACGTCGGCGGTGTCGAACACGCCGTGCTCCACCTGCTCTACGCCCGGTTCTGGCACAAGGTGCTCTACGACCTGGGCCACGTGTCGTCGTGGGAACCGTACGTGCGGCTCTTCAACCAGGGCTACATCCTGGCCGACGCCTACAAGGACGAGCGCGAGATCTACGTCGACGCCTTCGCGGTCGAGGAGCGTGACGGCGGTTTCTACTTCGAGGGTGAACCGGTCACCCGGGAGTGGGGCAAGATGGGCAAGAGCCTGAAGAACGCCGTCTCCCCCGACGACATGTACGCCCAGTACGGTGCCGACACCCTGCGGCTCTACGAGATGTCGATGGGCCCGCTCGACCAGTCACGGCCGTGGGAGACACGCGACGTGGTCGGCATGTACCGGTTCCTCCAGCGGTTCTGGCGCAACGCCGTCGACGAGGACACCGGCGAGCTGACCGTGGTCGACAACGAACCCGACAACGAGACCGCCCGCCTCCTGCACCGCACCATCGACGCGGTCACGACCGAATGCGAAGAGCTCCGGTTCAACACCGCCATCGCCAAGCTGATCGAACTGAACAACCACGTCACCAAACTCGATGCCGCCCCCCGGTCGGTGATCCAGGCCATGACGCTGATGGTGGCCCCGTTCGCACCTCATATCGGTGAGGAACTCTGGTCGAGGCTCGGTCACGAAGACTCGCTGACCTACGTGCCGTTCCCCACAGCCGATCCGGCACTGCTGGTCGACGACCAGGTGGAGCTGGCGGTCCAGGTCAACGGCAAGGTCCGAGGCCGGGTCACCGTGGCCGCCGATGCCGACGACGCCACGATCACCGCCCTGGCCCTGGCCGAGGAGAACGTGGCCCGCACCCTCGACGGCAAGGCGCCGAAAAAGGTGATCGTCATCCCCGGTCGCATGGTCAACATCGTGGCGTGATCGGGCATATTCCTTGTATCCCTGAGTCGTTCGGGTAGGTTGAACGCTATGGGAGTCATTCGCAAGACGATGTCCGTTGCCACCCTCGGTCTGGTGAATTGGCGGACCAAGGAGGAGTTGCTCGAGCGTGAACGTGAGGCTCGCGAGAACGTCGAAGAAGCACTCGCCGCTGCCGAGGAATCGCTGGAGTCGTCTCGCCGCCGTCGGCGCAAGACGGCAAAACGGGCCAAGAAGGCCGAACGGGAGCAGCTCAAGCTCGTCAAGAAGCTCAAACGCCGTCAACGTCGTTCTGAGGCCAAGGGCGCAGCCAACACCCCCGGGTTCCTCGGTCGTCGCCGGGCGGTCCGGGCGGCAAAGAAGGCCAAGAAGAAAGTGGACTCGGCGGTCGACACCGCCACCGACGCCGTCACCTGATCGCGTCGGCTCGTCGACCAGCCTAAAACGTTGGATCCGGCCGCTCTACCGGGTCGTTGCGATCGCTCCTGCGACCGTGGCGTCGCCGACAGCGCCGCGGGTCTGTAAGAACCTGCG
>JAOUGG010000416.1 GCA_029857855.1 Acidimicrobiia bacterium
GTCACCGAACCTCCCATTCGAAGACCGGTTCACCGAGATCGAGACGCTGGAGCACGACGAGACGGGTGCCGAGGAGCAGCCCGGTCAGGTGGCGGTGGTACAGCTCGGCCAAGGCGGCCCAGGCCCGAGTGTCGTCGTTGGCGGCTACGGCCATGGATCGAGAACGTCGACTTTGTGACATCTCACCGCGCTGTCCAGGCCGACGTCGTGGTAGACCGACACCTATGAGTCGTCCAACGGGAAAGAGCCGGGTCACCAGGAAACACAAGCCGGTCGATGGTGAGCGTCGACGCCGCAAGCACGGCGATCACCATCACGACGAGCGGTGGTGTGAGCATCATCAACGTTGGGAGCCCGTCGAGTAACCCGAAACCTCAACCGAGGCTGGTCGATGCCTGCAGGTAGCGGGTGAAGCCGGCAGTCCGGTAGGTGAGTTCGTCGGCGGTGATCAGATATGCGTCATAGCCGGCCTGCTCTTCGATCCAGTCGAGTCCGCCCAGCCCCATGGCGAACACCACGGTCGCGAAGGCGTCGGTCATCGTCAGATCGGGTCCGACCACGGTGGCACTGAGAAGCTCGTGCGGCGACCTACCGGTGACCGGATTGACGATGTGATCACCACGCTCATAGGTGGCCGACGTGGCCACGGCGAGCGGCCCGATGCCGTGGACGACCAGCGCAAGGGCCTCGGGATCGCGAGGATGCCGGATGCCGATTCGCCACGGGGCGGTGGAGTCGGGTCGGCCCCGGACGACGATGTCGCCGCCGGCATTGATGATGAACCGGCGGGCGCCGTGCCGTTCCAGGATGTGAGCCGACCGTTCGATCGACCAGCCTTTCACCAGTCCCGATGGGTCGAACATGGTGCTGTTCGGAGCCGGGACTCGGAAGACGTCGAAGACGCCGTAGCTCAGCTCACGAACGGTTTCACACAAGCTCAGCACCTCTCGTATCTGCGCGTCGGCGTCACGAATCGCCAGCTCGCCGCGACCGATGGCGCTGATCGGGCTGTCGGCAAGATACGGGCTGAAGGTGCTGTCGACGTCGTGCAGCCATTCGACCACCTCGACGATCGCCTCGACCGGGCATTCCGGATCGCGGACATCGATGCTGACAGCCATGCCCATCACGTGTTCGACGTGATGGAGGCCGCCGGTGACCCGGCCGGCGGTCATATCGTGTCCGTCAGGCCGGCCGAGCGGGCTTCGTCGATGGCCGACTGAAGCGACTGGGCGTAGCCCCTGCTCGTGTATGTGGCGCCCGAGACCGAGTCGACCTGAGCACTCTGGGCGCTCAACGCCTCGGTGTTCAGGGTCGGCACTGCCCGGTTGTTGATGCTGACGCTCCGGCGATCCCCCGCCGGGGTCTGCAGCGTCTGGACCGAGGTCAGGTTTCCGTCACTGCCGAACGTGGCCTGGACCTGAACCGGACCGAATCTGGTGCGGGCCACGTCGCCGTTCACGAGGGTGGCGACGGATGTGGACGAGCCGGTCGCGGAACCAGTCGCAGCCGTCGTTGTCGCCGTGACGACACCGGCGGGTGCGGCCGCCAGTGCTCCCGGCTGTTGGCCGACGGCGAGGAACGTGGCCAAGCCCCCGGTGCTGGCGATGCTCATCGCCAGCGCGGCGAGCCGAGACTTTGCGGCGGGATGGCGCCGCTTGCCTTTCCCCGTAGGGGTCGACGGCACCGTTGCGATGCGCCCGACGGTGCGCTTATCTCCGTCGGCCAACGCCGGCGCCCGCCGGGCCTGAAGCTGGGCGAGCCGATCGGCGGTCGACGAGTCGATCGATTGCTGTAGGGCGGTGTTGCTCATGGTTTCAGCAAACACCCTCAGGTTCAGAGCAGCATGGGCGTTGGCTGAGAATCAGCTGTGAAGACCCCATCGGCCGATCAGGCCGATGCCCGCGATCGGGTGCGGTGCTCGAGCACCGTCATGAGCCGAAGACCGCCGGCGTAGATCGACACGGCGACGGCGGCGAGAAGCAGAGCGACGAACCACGCAGCTCCGGCGTCGGTGCCGGCCAGGAATCCGTGAATCAGCGCCATGCCGGTGCCGAAGGTCGTTGTCAGGTGGATGCCGCGCCACCAACGCCGGTTGGCCAGCCGCCGTGGCCACGAGGTGAACACGGCCGCGGCCAGGAGGTAGGAGGCGATGACTCCCCAGCCGATGGCCCACCTGCCATCGTCGCTCGTTCCCGGCACCAGGGCCTGTACCAAACCGATCCCGGACCGGTCGTCGACCATGGACGCCACGATGTGCAGACCGACGAACAGAAGCCCGAGTCCGCCGAGGTAGTTGTGGAGATCGAGCCACCACGCCGGGCGCAGCCGGCGTCCGGTTTCCCGTGCCGAGAACAGAAAGCCCCACAGCAGGGCCGCCACGATCAGAACCATGGCCACAACTCCAGTTGCCCGGGTCAGGAACCAGACGAAATGGGTCATAGACCTCCACACTACGGCGACGGCCTCCGGTCCGAGTGGCAGAATCATGTCAGTCATCGTTGGCTGGGGGGCGTCTACTGTCGCACTCGAGCCATGCCGGTCTATCGTTCCACTGTGCTTGGGCCTCGCCGAATGAAGCGACTCGTTCAGCTGCTCGTGCTCGCCCTGATCGTCCATCTCTTCGTGATTCCTCAGATCGGTGGAGCCCGGACGGCGTTGACGGTCGTGGGTTCGCTGAACCCGGCTCTGATTGTGGCAGCGGTCGCGCTCGAGGGCCTCGCCTTGGTCGCCTACGCCCGTCTCACCCAGCTGCTGTTGCCCGCGGATGTGCGGCCGTCGTTCGCCATGGCGTTCGGCACGGTGATGGCATCGACGGGTGTCAACCACGTCGTCCCCGGTGGAGCAGCGACGACGGCCGGGGTCAACTATCGATTGCTCGGTCGGGCGGGGGTACCCAGCGATCGACTCGGCTTCGCCCTGGGTGTCCAGGCCGTCGGATCGGCGGTGGTTCTGAACGGGCTGCTCTGGATTGCGCTCATCGTCTCCATCCCGACCACCGGGTTTCATCCGATCTACGCGACGGCCGCAGCCGTCGGAGCGGTCGTGATCGCCGTGTCGGCGTTTTCGGTTGTCGCCCTGCTGCGGAACCGTCATCGATTCGCCGACGTGATTGCCGCCTTGGTCGGCAGACTCCCCCGGGTCGAGGCCGTACGTGTACGTGCCGTCATGCTCCGCACCGCCGAGCAACTCGGGTTGCTCGCCTCCGACGCCCGTCTCCTGCGCACGGTCGTCGCGCTCGCCGCCGCCAATTGGCTGCTCGATGCTGCCGCTCTGTGGGTCATGCTCAACGCCTTCGGTCACCGACCACAGGTCGTCGGGCTCCTCGTCGCCTACGGGTTGGCCAACGTCATGGCCGCGGTGCCGGTCAGCCCCGGCGGCCTCGGTGTCATCGAGGCCATTCTGATTCCGACGCTGGTCGGTTTCGGAACTCCCACGGCCGTGGCGTCGATCGGTGTCGTCGCCTACCGGTTGGTCAACTTCTGGCTCCCGATCCCCGTCGGCGCCGCATGCTACGTGGCCGTCGAACGGGCCGGTGGCGGCGATCGGCTCCGGGGATTTCGGGGAGAGGTCTCCGCCCGGATCGCCGAATCCGCCGGGCCCGATTCCGTCGACGAGGAGTCCGAGGGGCCTTGAGATCCCGATGTCGTGGAGTGCCTAGGACCAGGGACCACCAGCTCGCCCGGCGTCGGATTCGTCGGGTTCGATGTAACAGGTCAGGATGGAGGGAGCCGCTGCATGAACCCTGCATTCGACCTCGTCGATGGCGGTGACGGCGTCGGTCAATTGGATCGCCGACAGCTCGACCTTGGCGCAAACCATGAGCTGGTCGGGTCCGATGTGCTCGGTTCGGAGGTTCAGCAGCCGTCGCACCCTCGGCGTCTCCGCGATCGCCGTTCGAATGGCCGACAGTTCGTCCGGTACCGCCTGCTCGAGGACCAGGAGGGCGTGGGTCTGGATCGTGATGGCCGTGGCGGCCAGGCACAGCAGCAGCCCGATGGC
>JAOUGG010000417.1 GCA_029857855.1 Acidimicrobiia bacterium
CCCGGCTCGTTCCTGGAGCTCCGATGGTTCGACCGACTCCAAGTGTGAGCGATGCTCGCTCCCCCAGGTTGTCCGGGGCGAGAACGTCGAAGACAGCCCCGTTACGGAGATAGCGATGCGCCGCTCCGTCCGGGCCCGGTATGTCCTGTGTGAAACCGGCCGAGATGAGCGTTTCGTGAACTCGTGCCAGCCCATCAGGCTCGGCCCTCAGGTTCACGACAACATCTATGTCGATCGTCGGGCGGACCTCCGTTGCTTGACGTTCGATCTCGTGGAGAAAGACCATCTGGCCGCCGACCAGCAGCCAATTGTCACCGAACATCGGAGCGAGTTCGTTCAGCGCAGCCCACGACTCAGCCTGACCCCGGGCGAGCGGCGGCAGCTGCACAACTATTTTAGCCATGAGATGCCAGCAGGCCTTCGGCCGCCACCCAATGTCGAGGATCACCGGAATCCATCAAATCCAGCGCAACCGCTGCAGCAGGCGCAATCAACTGACCGTCTCCCGATTCGCTGGCCGCATTGCGCACCTGCGGCCAGATGTCATCGGGCACGACCCGCAGGACAACCGACCCAAGCGGATCCTCGACCGCAGCCACCAACGACTCAAGAGATTCATGGAGATCATTTGAGACGTAGAGATCGATCTCCGCCCCGTCCGATGAGAGCAACTCGCCATGAGCGATCGCAGCAGCGACACCACTTTTCACGGCATGACCGCCATCCAGGAGATGGTCGGCTTCAGCGACACTCATCGAATACCTATGTATCGCGCCACGATTCCGGTAGCGGCTGACGTTCACGAGATCCACCTCTCCCCCAGCGATGGCCCCCCAAACCCGTTTCGCCCCAAGCGGCCGGCCGCGCCGGTTGCCGACATGACACCGAGCGAGCACTGCGTCACGAGGAACAGCCCATGCGTTGCCGAATCGAACACCCGGAAGATCACCAGCGGCGACCAGCTGGCGGACACGCTCGGACGACACACCCAATAACTGTGAGGCATCGGCAAGCGAAACAAGATCCACAGCCTCAATATATTGGATTTCTCCAATATTTGCAAGCTCGACCACGATCTGATGAAGAGTCCCGGCTTCAGGAGTGCGGTGTGTCCGAGTCGGTGAGACCGGCTTGTCGGGCCTGGACGATGGCCTCTGCCCGGTCGCCGAGGTGGAGCTTGTTCAAGATGTTGGACACGTGGTTGGCGACCGTCTTGGTCGACAGGAAGAGTGTTTCAGCGATCTTTCGGTTGTTGTGCCCATCGGCGACGAGGCGGAGCACTTGTCGCTCGCGATCGGTGAGAGTAGGGAATGGGACAGGTTGGCCGCCGCCGCATCGAACGACGCGAGCATTCTCTCGGCTGCGCCGGGTCCTAATGTGACGTGCCCGCCCGCCACTGATCGGATCGTGCCTATCAGGCCCACCGTGACGGTTGCTGCTGCCACCGGTCAGGTATCCGGCGATTTTGAGCGTCACGGCGGTCTGTGGCGCTGCTTTTCGAGTCTCGACGTGGCGTTGATGGCTTTGCCGGGAGATTGACCTAGCCTGTCAGCCATCGGCAAGGGTGTAAACGCAAGTCAGGAGGCGCACCCGGCCCCTGAACCGAGCTGCTCTGGCAGCTGAGGCGTGTTTCAAGCGCTGCAGCTGACCGTCCACGACAGCTACCGTCACGGCGGGCCTTCAAACGAGAAGGACCGTGGCGGACCCAGTGCTGGTCAACCCAGTTGACCGACGCCCGCACTGGTCAGCTTCTCGACCTGGTGGAGGGCCGTGACGCCGCTTCTCCAGCGGCCTGGCTGGCGGCCCGGGACCCGGACTGGGTTGCTCAGATCCGGTGGGGAGTGCTCGATCTGTCAGGCCCTTACCGGTCGGTGTTCGACACGATGTGTCCTGACGCCGGGCAGGTCGCCGATCCGTTCCACGTCGTCAAGTTGGCCGGCTCGAAACTCGATGAATGCCGGCGGCGAGTGCAGAATGAGACGCTCGGCCACCGGGGCCGCAAGGACGACCCGTTGTATCGATGCCGGCGCCTACTGCTGAAAGCTGAGGAACGCCTGGACCCGAATGGCTCGGCCAAGATGGCCGGCCTGCTCCGGGCTGGCGACCCGAGAGGCGAAGTGGCCTACGCCTACCATGCGAAAGAAGCGGTCCGGTTCTTCTACGACATCCCGGATCCCGTGCTCGCTGAACGCTACCTCCGAGAACTCGCCGATGATCTGCAGGACTCCGAGTTCCCGCCCGAGGTCCGCTCACTGGGTCGAACCCTGAAACGGTGGATGCGCCAGATCTGTAACTGGACCCTCGCCCGAGCATCGATTGGACCGACTGAGGCAATCAACAATCTCGTCAAGCGAGTGAAGCGGGTGGCGTTCGGATTCCGTCGGTTCCAGAACTACCGGATCCGGTCACTGCTCTACGCCGGCCGGCCCGACTGGAACCTCCTCGACACCATCACACCCCACTAGATTCCAAAGTGCCCAATAAGCGTCCAACTCAGAGGCGTATCTGATGATCTATGGCCACCGACCAAATCGCATGACTTCAGAGCAGCGGTCAATCGCGTTCGACACCATAAGAAAGGTCAGATCTTGTCCGTTCCCGGCCAAATATTGACCTACTCAAGGCAATCACCCGATGGTACGGTTCTTACGATGCAGACTCAACCAACGGTTCCGACTATAGGTTCCGCAGTGTCGAACAATTGAGCATCCTTTGCCTGACCGATCGAATCGAGGCGGACCGACCATGCGGCGAGAGCTAGCTGTAATCCTGTTTGCGGTATGTATCGTCGTCCTACACCAGAGTCTGGCAGCGGCTCACCTCGCCGGAGCTGGCAATACAACCAGCTGTACGGGCTTCAACAGAACGGAAGACCGTTCTGTTACATTCTGGTATTCGAGTCTCGACAATGTGACGGCCGAAGCAGCAAACTGGGCTCGAACCAACTCTATAGACCCTACGGACGTCAACACATCGGGTGCATCTTCCAGCAGCAGCGCTGACGTCATCGTTAATGATGCCAACTACACGACCTACTGCGGCTACAACTGGCACAGCACTGGCACCACGGTAGGATTGGCTCGGTGCACCACTTCTCACGTCTCGGGCAACTTCCAGGGTTATTGTGATCAGCACAATATCTATATCGATACTTCGTACTTCTCTGGAACCACCCAATTTAACCAACGGGCATTGTTGGCTCACGAGATTGGGCACACTATCGGAGCCTACCATGAGACCGGCACGACAGTAATGGTCGTGAACCTTCCCGCACCTACTACGGCACTAGGTACTCATGTAACTAACGAAGTAAACGCGGTTTTCCCTCCCTAGTGTTCAATCCTTCGATCAAGCTGCTTAGGTTCTGTAACCCCCTAACTCCGTCATGAGGATGAAACACGTGAACGTTCGACTTTGCCAAATAATCGAAATGCCGCGCAACGCATTAGTTGGGATCATGGTGTTAGTTGTTTCAGTCACCTTCCTGTCATGTGCAGCTTCTGACGGTGACACATCTGGTCTGGGGACAGACGCTAGTGCGGAGGACAGCGATGAAGCTACCGCAGCGGATTCTGAAGCGTTCGACGTACTGTCGTCGAGCATGCAGGCACGGCAGGAATCGGTAATGCGATCGTTCTGGTACCGTAGCCTAGCTGAGGCATTCCCATCGGCCAAAGAACCAAACCTTCCAGGTGAGACCACCAAGGCTGTTGTCGTCGGGAATGTCGTCGATGTGGCTCCGGGTAAGGCATTCACATCTCCGGACAATCCGGGCGAGGACGGCAATCCCGAGTCTATTCCCATCGACTTTGATGATCCGAGCGCTCTGTGGAGAACTGTCCATCTAACGGTTCGCGTGAACTCTGTAGTCGACGGTGATCGCCAATTTGGCGGAACCGATATAACAGTTGGGCTTGTGGTTGACGGTTCCCTGGGGGCTTCGGCGGCACTCGACGGCGCTAGGGCGATCCCGGGGCGAGCAGTCTTCTTCTTGACT
>JAOUGG010000418.1 GCA_029857855.1 Acidimicrobiia bacterium
GCCGAAGGTGGTATCACCACCGAATGTCTGGCCGAGGTCAACCGTCTGGTCTCGCCCCTGCTCGACCAGCACGATCCCGTGCCCGGCCGCTACCTCCTCGAGGTGTCGAGCCCCGGCATCGAGCGTCCGTTGCGCCGTCCCGACCATTTCCGCCGTGCCGTTGGTGAGCAGGTGATCGTCAAACTCGAATCATGGTCGGAGATTCGCCGCATTCGGGGTGAGCTGCTGTCCGCTGACGACGACGGGATCTCCGTGGCGGCCGTCGAGATCGACGGCGTCGACCTTGCGGAGACGGAGCACCACACCGTGTCCTACGACACGATCGCCAAGGCGCGCACCCACTTCGAATGGGGACCCACCCCGAAGAAGGGCGGGAAGAATCCGAAACCGAAATCGAGCAAGAACAAGTCGTCCAACAACAAACGGAAAAAGCGATGAGCAACGAGATGACAGAGGCCCTGCAGGCCTTGGCCGAGGATCGGGGAATCTCGATCGACAAGCTGTTCGGCATTATGGCCAACGCCTTGGAGTCGGCCTACAAACGTATGCCCGACTCCTTCGAGTACGCCTGGGTCACGATCGATCCGTCCACGTTCGACATCCGGGTGTTCGCCCAGGAACTAGACGAGGAGGGCGAACCGTTCGGCCCCGAACTCGATGTCACGCCCGACTCCTTCGGTCGGATCGCGGCCCAGACGACCAAGCAGATCCTCACCCAGGGCATCCGTGAGGTCGAGCGGGAGATGAAGTACGAGGAGTACGCCGGCCGCGAGGGCGACATCGTCACCGGCATTGTGCAGCAGACCGATTCCCGTTACACCCTGCTCGACCTCGGTCGGGTGGAGGCCCTGCTGCCCCAGGCCGAGCAGGTCTCGATGGGTCGCAGCGAGGGCGGTAACCGGGTCAAGGCCTACATCGTCGAGGTTCGCCGCACCGCCAAGGGCCCCCAGATCGTGGTCAGCCGGACCCACCCCGGTCTCATCAAGCGGCTGTTCGAGCTCGAGGTACCCGAGATCGCCGACGGCATCGTCGAGATCAAGGCCTGCGCCCGGGAACCGGGGCATCGCACAAAGATCTCGGTCTGGTCCAACGACCCCAACGTCGACCCGGTCGGCGCCTGCGTCGGTGCCAGAGGCTCCCGCGTCCGCATGGTGGTCAACGAGTTGAACGGTGAAAAGGTCGACATCATCCCGTTCTCCGAGGACCCCTACGAGTTCGTGGCCAAGGCCCTGTCGCCGGCCAAGGTGAAAGAGGTGCGCATCGACTTCGACACAGCCACCGCCGAGGTCATCGTCCCCGACTTCCAGCTCTCCCTCGCCATTGGCAAGGAAGGCCAGAACGCCCGCCTCGCTCACCGGCTGACCGGGTGGCGCATCGACATCAAGTCCGAGACCCAGATCGCCGAGGAGGCGGCCTACAAGAGCGAGGAGTGGGCCGAGGGTGAATGGATCGTCGATCCGGAGACCGGAGCCCAGATGTGGCAGCCGGCAGATGGGAGCCCGGCGATCTCGGCCGAGCAATGGAACGCGGCCACCGCCGGGGAGACCGCTGAGGTCGTCGATGCAGGAGACGGTGGAGGCGAGGCCGCCGACGAGCCCACGGATGCCGAGACGGCGTCCGAGCCGGAAGGCGACGAGGCGCCTGCCACCGACGGGGCGGACGCCGATTCCGACTCCTCCGACGATTCCGACGCCTCCAACGATTCCGACTCCGAGGGCTCCGTTGATGAGGCCACCGACGCTGAGGACGCGCCCGGTGAGTCCGCTGACGCTGACGCCGACGCTGCCGAGGACGCGCCCGGTGAGTCCGCTGACGCTGACGCCGACGCTGCCGAGGACGCCGAGGACGCAACCGATGAGGGCGGCGACGAAGAGGAGTAGCAGCGTGAGTCGACCGGAGTGCCTTGCCTGATCCGAAGCGAACCTGTGTCGGGTGCCGGGCGATCCGTTCCCATGCCGGGCTGATTCGCCTGGTCCACGACCCCGTCATGGGTCTTCGGATCGGGCGAAGCAGCCCCGGTAGGGGAGCGTGGCTCTGTCGGGATACAGTGCTCAGTTGCTTCGACACCGCAGTCAGTCGAAACGGATTCGAGCGGTCCCTGGGCCGACCGGTCCGGCTCGCATCACCAACCGAACTGCGGAACCAACTCGAAGGCTTGAACAACACCCCCTGATGCCGCCCAACGGCGGCGGTGGGGACAATCGATCATTACGGTTGCAGCCGAACACGTTTGCATTGGTCTGCGGGCCCTGAGCGGTAGTATTGGGACGTTGCCCTCCCAAGTGAGGTGCTGTCGTCCTTTTCAGGGAAATTGCCCGAGGTTCGGCAACCGAATCGTCCAGTAATCCAGAAGACAATCAGGTATGGCGGAGCTCGGCTCCACCTACCCCGAGGTGAAATCAGCAACGTGCCATCCAAAGTCCGGGTATACGAATTAGCCAGAGAGTTGAATCTGTCCAACAAGGGGATCATCGACCTCTGTGTTGACCTCGGTATCGGAGTGAAGAGCCATTCCTCCAGCATCGTCGAGGCTCAGGCTGATCGCGTCCGGCGGAAGGCCAAGCGCGAGGGGCTGGTGAAGCCGCCGTCGGAGGTCGAGAAGTCCGCCGACGCGGAGCCTGCAGCCGACGAGAAGCCGGCCGTGGTCTCCACCAAGAAGCCGCCACCCAGGAAGGCGGCGCCTGCGCCGGCCTCCACCGACGCCGAGGGGGCTCCGGCGCCCGTCGCCGAGGCCAAACCCGCCGTGGTGTCGACCAAGCCGAAGCGGGTCGTGTCGTCGAGCGGCCGTACCGCCGATACCGCTCCGTCGAGGCCGATCCCGCCGCCACCCCCGGCCATCAAGCCGGTCGAGGTGGTAACGCCCCCGGCCCAGCCCGCACCCGAGCCGACTCCGGTGGCGGCCGCGGCCCCTGCACCCGCCGCCGCACCGAGCGAGTCTCAGCCGCAAGCTCCCGCGCCGCAAGCTCCTGCGCCGCAAGCCGAGGCCCCTGCGGCTGAGGCGCCTGCAGCCGAAGGTCCGGCGAGCGCCCCCGCTCAGGCCGATTCGGAGCCGGTGGCGGCCCAGGCCGCCTCGGCCCCCGCGTCCGATGACACGGCGACCGCCGACTCGAACGGCAGCGAGACCGCCACGCCGTCCCGCGGTCGTGGTGGCAAGCCCATTCCGCCACCGCCGGGGCCTCCCCGGAGTCGAGCGGGCAAACCGATTCCTCCGCCTCCTGGCCCTCCCGGGAGCGGCGGCCGCACCAGCCGTCCCGGTGGCGGTTCCAGCGGCACCGGTCGACCCGCTGGCGGTGCCCGGCCCGGTGGCGGAGGCAGCGGTGGATTCCGCAACGCTCCGGCCCCCAGCCGCAGCGGACCTCCCGGACGTGGTGGTCCTCCCGGACGAGGCCGCGGTGGTCCCCAGCGCGGCCGGCCGCGCCGCAAGACGCGCCGCCGTCGCAGCCAAGAAGAACTCACCCCGATGGACGTCCCGACCTACACGTCGGAGGACGCGCCGGTGCCCGAGGGCACCGTTGTCATCGAGCGGTCGTCCACCGCTCAGGACCTCGGGCCCAAGCTGAACCGTACGGCGGCCGACGTCGTCCGCTTCCTGCTGACCAACGGCGAGATGGTGACCGCCACCCAGTCGCTCACCGATGAGATGATCGAACTGTTCGCCACCGAGGTCGCCGCCGAGATTCGTCTCGTCGACCCCGGTGAGGAGCAGGAGGTCGAGCTCCTCAAGATGCTGGAGTTCGACGAGGAGGAACTGGAGGAGGCCGACGACGATTGGCCGTCCCGTCCCCCCGTCATCACCGTCATGGGCCACGTCGATCACGGCAAGACGCTGCTGCTCGACCGCATCCGCTCGGCCAACGTGGTCGAGGGCGAGGCTGGTGGCATCACCCAGCACATCGGGGCCTACCAGATCAACCGCAACGGCAAGTCCATCACCTTCCTCGACACCCCGGGCCACGAGGCGTTCACCGCCATGCGAGCCCGTGGCGCCGATGCC
>JAOUGG010000419.1 GCA_029857855.1 Acidimicrobiia bacterium
CGGCCAGCACAGGATGAACGGCAGCCACTTCAAACGGCGGTCCACCGACCATCCCCCGGTCGAAGCTCAGGAGACCGGCGGCACGAGCGGGGCGACGACGAGCGACCAGAAGCATCAACGAGCCGGCACAGGTCCGGCCCGACCTATGGAGAAAGTGCTTTCACATGACAGTTGAGCAGTCGCTGAGCGATCACGGGATCACACGCGACCTTTCGAGCGCCGTCGGTCGGGCGGCCGAGATCCTGCTGGTCGAGGACAACCCAGCGGACGCCGAACTCGCCCTGATCGGTCTTCGGGGTGACGGCAGCATCAACAACATCCACGTCGTGCACGACGGCGAGGAGGCGTGGGAGTTCCTGCACCGGGAGGG
This sequence comes from Acidimicrobiia bacterium, assembly GCA_029857855.1. GTDB lineage: Bacteria > Actinomycetota > Acidimicrobiia > Acidimicrobiales > SZUA-35 > JAHELU01. The sequence goes on from JAOUGG010000419.1 coordinate 371, forward strand.
GGATCACGTCAACGCTCCCCGTCCCGACATCGTGCTGCTCGACCTGAACCTGCCCGGCCTGAGCGGGGGCGAACTCCTCCGGAACATCAAAGCCAACGAGGAACTGCGGTCGATTCCGGTGATCGTGCTGACCACCTCTGACGCCGACCAGGACGTGCGCCTGGCCTACGCCTCGCACGCCAACGCCTACATGGTCAAGCCCGTCGACTTCCAGCAGTTCCACCACCTCCTCGAGGGTTTCAAGAGCTACTGGCTGTCGATCGTCTGCCTTCCCCAGGCCTGAAACGTCGACCAACATCGCGGCGGGAAGTTGTGGTGCAGGTTCAGACCTGTGCCGGCTGTCCGACCAGAGGGAGACGGACGACGAAGGTCGAACCTCTGCCGACCTCGGAGCTGACCGAGATGATGCCACCGTGCGCCTCGACGAGTGCCTTCGAAAGAGCGAGGCCGAGGCCCGTGCCGGCGATGGCGTTGTCGTAGGACGTTTGGGCCCGGTAGAACCGCTCGAAGACGTGGTCGAGGTCCTCGGGGTGGATCCCGATGCCGGTGTCGGATACCGAGATGACCACCTGCTGTTGCTCCTGTTCGACCGCCAACGTGACCGTGCCTTCCCCCGGGGTGAACTTGATGGCGTTCGTGAGCAGGTTCAGGAGCACCCGCTCCAGCTGATCGAGGCTGCCCCGCACCAACACGTCGGGGATGTGATCGGGGTGAATGAGCCTGAGCCTGGCGTCTTCGGCCAGCGGGCGGATCATCGTCCGGATCCCCTCGAGTAGCGACGGAAGCGGAATGTCGACGATGTCCTGACCCGAAGCCTGACCAGACTCGACCCGGGACAGGATGAGCATCTCGGTCAACAGCTCCAACAAACGCCTTCCGTTGCGCTCGATCACGCCGAGCGCGGCCAGTTGGCTGATCGTCAGCGGCCCCATGTCGCCGTCCTGCAGCATCTCGACGTAGCCGAGCATGCTGGCCACCGGCGTGCGCAGTTCGTGGGACAGGGTCTGCTGATCGTTGCGGGCCGCTTCGGCGGCCAGGGCGAGATCAGTCACATCCCGGAGGATCACCAGGTAGGCGGGACCGCCGTCCCACTCGATTCTCGAGGCGGTTGCCTCGATTGCGGATGAGCCGGAGCCGACAGAGCCGGCGTCGATACGAATGAACCGGTCACGGGCGGCGTACAGCATCTCGTCGGACGAGAAAAGTGCCGCCGGGTCGTCGACGAGCTGCACGGCGGCCGGATTCATCAATCGGCACTGGCGATACTCGTCGACCACCATCATCCCGTCCGGGCTCCGATCGATCAGACGGCGCAGCATCTGCTCATGGCGGGCCACGGTGGCCGCCAGCGTATGGCGCTCGACGGCAAACCGGATGACGCGGACCAGCACCTCCCGGTAGTTCTCGACCGTCTTCGTCAGATAGTCCTGAGCACCACGCTGGACCGCCTCGACGGCCATGTCGAGGTCGTCGTCGCCCGAGAGTATGACCACCGGCACCGACGGATCGACCTCGGCCAGGCGAGCATAGGTCTCCAGGCCGTTTGAATCGGGAAGGCCGAGATCGGAGAGGACGAGATCGTAGCCGCCGGCCCGCAGCATCGAGCAGGCGTCGGTCAGGTTGGTGGCGATATCGACGTCGAAGGAGGCGCGCCGGAGAATCGCGCCGATCAACGCCAGGTCGTCGGGGTTGTCCTCGACGATCAGAATGCGTGGCGATTCGATTTCGCTGTACCCGCTCATGGTGAACGACCTCCTTGTCGTCAGCTGCCCGGTGGGGTCGGCAGACGGATCTCGACGACGGCACCACCGTCGGGTCCGGGGCCCAACGTGATCGTGCCGCCCTGATCCTCGATGCTCCGGCGGGCGATCGGCAGGCCCATCCCGCTGCCGGGGTTCTCGCCGACGCGATGGACCTGTCGGAAGAACTCGAAGGCTCGATCGACTCGATCGGCAATGATTCCGAATCCGTTGTCGACGAAACGGATCACCGTCCATGGACCTTCTGTCGTGCCGGTCACGCGCACGACCGGCGGGCGGTCCTCGGCTCGATAGCGGGTGGCGTTGTCCAGGATTTCGGCCACGGCGATGGCCAGAAGGCTGCCGTCGGCCATGACCCCCGGCAGCACGTCGATAATCGTTTCGGGGCCGTCCGGGCGGCGATCCGCTGCCTCGCGAACGAGTTCCTCCACATCGGTCGCCGTGATGGCACCAACCGGTCCTATTCGCAGATATCGAACCAACCTCTCGGCCATCCGATCGGCGAGTCCTACGGCTGCTGCGGCTCGATCCAGGAAGTAGGCGGCATCCGCGCTCTCGTGCAGATCCACCCGGGCGAGCTCCAGGAAGCCGCCGGCCGCCCGCAGCCGAGCTCGAAGATCATGCGACAGCGCATAGGCCAGCCCCTCGGTCCGGTCGGTCCCGGTACGGTCGGTCCCGGTACGGTCGGTCCCGGTGGGCGAGGTTTGGGACGTGGTCATGATGCCGAAGCAGTCGCCGGCGTCCGAGGCTCGGGGCCCGGCGATCCGAAGCCTTCACGATCGGGTTTCTCCCACGTCGCCTCGGTTCGGCGGAGGGCACTGATGAGACCGTGGGTCCGCCAGAAGGCGTGAATCTGGCGGAATCCCACGATCTCGATGAAGCCGGCCAGGGCAACGTTCAGAAGATCTCGGGGCCTGGTGTACCGGCGGTACGAGAACTCCTCGATCAGGATGGTCACTGCCGAGAGCACCATGGCGTACAGCAACGCCACGACCGCGACCACGATCGCCATTCTGGTGTTCACCACATCGAAGGCGAAGCCCAGGAGGACGGCTCCGACTCCCACGAACTCGATGACGGCTCCCAGCAACTCGAAGAGAAGATAGTACGGCAGCGCGACGAGGCCGATGCGACCGAATTTCGGGTTGAACATCATGTCCCGATGCACCCACAGCACCTCGGCGAGTCCTCTCGACCATCGCCTGCGCTGCTTGGCCAGCTGACCCAGAGAGTTGGGAACCTCCGTCCAGCACACCGGGTCGGGGAGAAAGGCCAACGTGTAGTCCTTGTCGGACTCGCGCATGTGCCGGTGAACCCGAACCACGAGTTCCGCGTCCTCGGCCAGGGCTGCCGGATCGAGACCGCCCAGTTCCGAGAGCAGCTCGCGGCGGTACACCCCGAACGCGCCGGACACGATGATCAACGCCTGCAGTCGTGACCAGGCCACACGGCCGAGCAGAAACGATCGGAGATATTCGACCACCTGGATGCGGGCCGTCCACGTCGTCGGGGCCTTGGCATCGTCGAGGTAACCACGGGTCACCGACGATCCGTTGATTGCTCGGATGGTGCCGCCGATTCCGACGATGCGGTCGGGGTCTCGGAGATAGGCCCGCGCCACCAGCAGCAGGGCGTCCGGATCGAAGATCGAGTCGGCGTCGGTCATGCAGACGAGCGTCTTGCTGGCAACGGCCAGGCCGGCATTGACCGCGTCGGAACGGGTCCGGATGTTGACCTTTCGGACCACGATCAGGCGGTTGTCGACCCGCGACCGGTAGGTGCCGAGAATCGGGCCCATGACCCTGATGGCCGGATCGACGGCAATCTCGATCGGCTCGAGATCGAACTGCTCGTCGAGCA
>JAOUGG010000421.1 GCA_029857855.1 Acidimicrobiia bacterium
GGCAGGCTGAGCTTGCGGGCGATCTCGGCCACCGGCGCCCCCGTCAGCGTCTCGGACAACACGTCACGTTCACGATCGGTCAAGGGATTCATGCCCTCGATCAGCGACTCGGTGGCCAGGTGGGGATCGACCACCTTCAATCCGGCGTTGACCCGGCGCACGGCGTCGGCCAGCTCGGCGGCCGGGGTGTCCTTCACCACGAATCCGGCGGCCCCGGCCTCCATCGCCCGCCGCAGGTAGCCGGGGCGACCGAAGGTGGTGACGATCAGCGATCGGACCGACGGGGCCGCCGCCGCCAACTGCGCCGCCACCTCGATACCGTCCATGCCCGGCATCTCGATGTCGAGCACGGCGACATGGACCTGGTGTTCGAGGACGGCGTCGAGAACCTCGTCACCCCGGCCGACCTCGGCCACCACCTCGATGTCGGACTCCATGTCGAGGAGCGCGGCCAAGGCGCCGCGGACCAGCGCCTGGTCATCGGCGAGCAGCAGGCGAGTTGTGCTCACAACGTCACCTCGATGCTCGTTCCGGAAGATCCCGTACCGGACGATCCGGCTTCCGACTCGATATCCGACTCCAGGTACAACCTGGCGCCCGACGCCGCCACACGCTCCCGCAGACCCCGAAGGCCGTTGCCCTCTCCGGCGGTTCCGAGGCCCACCCCATCGTCGGATATCCGCAACAGCACACCGTCACGACCGGGGGCGAGCTCAATGAGACAGCGCTCGGCCCTGGCGTGACGGATGATGTTGGTCACCGCCTCCCGAACGACCCAGGCCAGCATCGAGCGGTGCCGATCGGGGATCTCGGCCATGTCGCCGGTGACGAGCAGCTCGACGCCGGCGTCGGCCAGGACGGTACGGGCCGCTGTCACCTCGTTGGCCAGGTCGGTCGCCCGGAGGCCGCCCACCGTTGACCGGATCTCGGCCAGGGCGCCCCGGCTGATCGACTCGAGTTCGGCGAGATGGTGGCGGCACTGCTCGATCTGGGCCTGTCCGGTGTCCGACCCCGCATCCAGGCCATCGAGGAGGCGCTGACACAACTCGACCTTGAGGATCGCCGCGGTCACGCTGTGACCGAGGACGTCGTGGACGTCTCGGGCCACCCGTGTCCGCTCGTCGCCGATCGCCCGTCCGGTTCGAAGGTGGGCCTGGTCGAACTGGTAGCCCTCGGCCAGCCGGATCACGACGGCGGCACCACCCATGGCGGCGACGATCAACGAGAGGAACCAGAGGTCGGCGAAGCGTCCCGCCAGGACCGGCGCGATGACTGCGACACCGAGCCCGACGACGAAGACGATCGACACGAGCAGCCACCGGAAGTGGAACACGGCGAACACCACGACGAAGGCGATGATCCCGACCGGCCCCACACCGGCCACCAGCAGCAGGGCCAGGGCGAGCGTGACGAGGGTGATGAAGTGATAACTGCCGGCGGTCCGACCGCCGGCCTGACCGCCGCTCTGGTCTCCGGCCCAGTGCCAACCGCCTCGCTCCGGGTCGGCCAGGGCCTGCTCCTCCCGCCGGTGCTGCCGGCGGAATCCGTCGAGGTACACGGCGGCGAACGCGACGATCAACACGCTCGACATGATCTTGACGAGCGTGCCGTTGTCGTCGTCGGTCAGGATGGCGAGCGCCACCGTCGGGATCGAGGGTGGTGCCGCCGGTCAGGGCCGCCCGGCCCAGGGCCACGTACCCGAACAGCGGGTTGAACTTGGCCACGGTCAGCTGCCAGCCGGTCAGCGGGATGAATACGTTGCCCAGGAAACCCAGAATGACCACCGAGCCGCCGGCCGCGCTGACGGCCGCTTCGGATCGGAAGCCCAATCCGAAGCTGAGTCCGTAGAGAGCGAAGGTCGTGGCGCCGACCAGCAGGACGGCGGCCGAGATCAGCCACACCGACAGCGGGGCTGTGGCCCCGGTCGCAGCCCCGACGGCGTAGACCAGAGCGATCGGCACGGCGGCGACGGTCAGAGCGGTCGCTGTCTTGACCAGCACATAGCCGACGTCGGTCATCGGGGTGAGACCGAGCTGGCGGCTCCAGCCCTGCATCCGCTCGATGGCGACCGAGCCGCCGATGCCGGTGGTGGCGGCGACGGCGCCGTAGGCGGCCATGCCGATCATGACCAGCATGGCCACGTTGCCGTCGCGCACCGGCTCCTCGGCGTAGCCCGGCGAGGCGCCGAAGATCACGTACATGAAGGCGGGCAGTCCAGCGGTGAAGAACATGGTCACGTAGTCCCGCCGCAGTCGGCGGAGTTCAAGTCGATAGTAGGTGATGGTCATCGTTCTGGTCCTTTGCTGTTCGATGGTTCGGGTGAGGTGGTTGCCCGGCATGGATCGGGGACACGCTCAGTCGGTGGCGCCGGAGGTCAGCGCCAGGAAGGCCCGTTCGAGCGAAGCCGCCTCGATTTCGAGGCCGGTGGCGCCGAAATCCCGGATGAGGACGCCGGCGATGATGTCGGATTCGGCGGTTTCGACGGTCAGTCGATTGCCGTTGGCGGCCACCCGGCGAACGTCGGGCATGCGGCGAATGGTCTCGACCGCGTCGTCGATGCGATCGGCGGCCACCCGGGCCCGGACAGTGCGGCCCGCGGCCCGGCTCCGGATCTGGCGGTCGGACCGTCGGCCACGATGCGGCCGCCGCTCAACAGGACCGTGCGACGGGCGAAGTCCTCGGCCTCCTGCAGGTAGTGGGTGGCGAACACGATCGTTCGACCCCGGTCGGCTTCGACGTTCATGGCGGCCCAGAATGACTGCCGGGCATCGACGTCCATCCCGGCGGTCGGCTCGTCGAGAAGCAGGAGGTCGGGATCGGCGAGCAGGGCGAGGGCGAAGCGCAGTCGCTGCTGCTCACCACCGGAGCACACCTTGACAAGACGGTCGGCCCGCCCCGTCAACCCGGTGCGCTCGAGGACGTCGGCGACGGGATCGGAGCCCGGCCCGGTCGGGGCCTGGTGGATCGAGGCCAGCAGTTCGACAGTCTCCCGCACCGTGAGGTCACGGAGCAGGCCACCTGTCTGGAGGACGGCGGAGACCCTGCCTTCGGCGACGGCCTGGCGGGGCGTGCGGCCGAACACGGCCACGTCACCGGCCGTCGGCTCGATGAAGCCGAGGATCAGATCGATGGTCGACGTTTTGCCGGCACCGTTCGGGCCCAGGAGGGCCACGATCTCGCCGGGTCCGACATCGAGGTCGATCCCGTCGACGGCCCGGATCGTGCCTGCGGACGGTGAGTCGAAGTCTTTGGTCAGGTTTCGGAGTTGAATGCATGGTTCCATACACCGAACCCTGAACTCGACCCGACGATCGGCATAGTCGAATCGGTCACCCGTTCAACGTGAGGATTGTCACGTCGACCAGCGGGTGATGCCCGACGTAGGGCTCACAGGGCGAAGGCCGATGAGCTCTGGAGGAGGGACCTGGCCAGGGTCTGGTCGCCCGTGATCGTGAGGTCGAGGTCGTCGATGGTCAGGCGGCGGGCCACGACCCGGCAGTAGTCGACGACGTTGACCACGATCAGCGTCGACGCGTCGTCGTCGGGGGCCTCGCCGCCACCCGATGCGCCGATGTCGAAGGTTCCTCCGCCGGGCCCGGTGAGGACAACCCTGGTCGGTGTGAGCTCGGCTCCGGGTGACGTCAGTGCCAGTGTGAACGGGAGGCCTTGCACGGAGAACGACGACATGGTGCGGAGGTCCTCCGGCAGCGGCGTCGTGACCGGCCGGCCCAGGGCGCGACGGATGTCGTCGGTGTGGGTCCAGAGTTCGAAGCTGCGGGCGACGACTGCACCGTGGGCTCCGAGCGGCCAGCCGTGCAGGCTGACCCGGTCGGGCGGCGTCGCCGAATCTGAGAGCGCAGCAGCCGTGGCGCGGGCCCGGGTCGTCCAACGCTCGGCCGTGTGACGCGGTGACCGTGTCAGCTCCACCTCGATGTCCTCGTGACCCAGGTCGAGGTGTTCGGCTTCGGGCGGGCCGCCGGTGATGAGT
>JAOUGG010000420.1 GCA_029857855.1 Acidimicrobiia bacterium
TGACGCACCTGTGCCATAACGATGTCGTCTCAGGAACACTCGAGGGCCTTCCGGCGCCAACGCAACGTGTCCGAACCCGTTCGTAATCGCGGCTTGGACGCGCGCACCTGCTCGGTTGGGGCCCTCGTGAGTAGATCGGGACGTTTGGCCGTGTGCAGAGACCGGGCGCGGAGCGCACGATCAACGTCCAACCTGCCTTCGGAGGCGATTTCGTTGCGGAAAGAACCAGCTGCCGTCACCGTCTTGCTGGCAATTGCCATCCTGGCCAGCCTCATTGGGGGCTGCGGCTCCGAAGGAGACGAGGTGTCCGCCACGTCGGCTGACACTTCGATTGCGACGTCAACCAATGCAACCTCGGCGACCGACACACAACCTGCGACGACAACTGTTGAGGCTGTGATTGCGAAGATCCAGGCACAATTCGACGCCGACTTCGCTCAGTCCACGCCCCCGCCGGGAATAACCGGACCAACCGAGCTGGTGTGCACCGACACCGGCCCGATCGAGGTTGGCGGCGTCTTTGGCTGCTCGACACGTTTTCCGGCCGAGCCGGGAGAAGGGACAGAGGAAGGTGGGTTGGTTGCCTATGTGCTCGACGCCGACGGAAGGGCTGCATACGATGCGGCGACCGACATTCCGGCCTCTACCGAAGGGCTGCTGGAGGCCTACAGGAACGCTCCAAAGGGCTTGTTCTGTCGTGATCTCCGCAACGAGGATGTCGAGGCTTACCCCTTCCGCCAACTCAGTACACCATCTGCCGATTTCTTCTGGTCGCTCGTCTACTGGTCGCTCGAAGGCCGGCCGGACCGGATGGACGCCGATCTGAACGGTATTCCTTGCGAGACGCTGTATGACGACGCGGTTGTCGCAGAGGTGCTGGCCGGTGGTCAGGTCGGATGATGTTGCCGGCAAGATCTGGGCCAGATCGCGCGCCTGTTGACCCGCGTGGCCCTACGGTTGAAGCGATGCCGGATGAACACCTCTTGATCGTGAGGCCCGATGCCGGTGCGGATGACTCTGTGAACGAGCCGTTCCGGCTGACGAAGCTGACCGCTCGGATTCGGGCCCAGTTGCGCAGGGTCGAGGCTCGCCCGATCCCCGTCGGTCACGGCGACCTCGTGGTTCAGGCAGTAGTCGGGATCGGTGTGCCGCGGTTGTGAAGCGCCGAGTCCTGGTCAAATCGGCTCTGGCCCTGGCTGTGGTGACGATTGCCGGCGCAGCTGTGCTGGCGACCCGCCCCGACGTTCGAAACGACCTCAGCTACCGGATCAACAGCGACCACATCGCGGGGCCCGACATCACGTCGGAAGTACCCACGATCCCACCGTCGGTACCCTCTCCGGTCAGGATCGCCGCGGCCGGCGACGTCGGCACCGGCGAAGACGCCGAACTCCGGACGGCTGCAGCGATGGATCGCCTCGAGTCCGGATTCGAATACGCAGCCCTGCTGCTGCTCGGCGACAACGTCTACCCGAACGGCGACCCAGCCCAACTGCAACGGGCTGTGTTCGACCCGTTCGCCGCCGTCCTCGACGGTGACACCCGTCTGCTCCCCGTACTGGGCAATCACGACGTACGAGACGGCAACGGCGACGCGCACGCAGCAGCGATCGGCATGCCCGGCCGGTGGTACGCCACCGTGATCGGAGATGTTCTCATCCTCAGCCTGGACTCGACCCGTCCCGACGACCAGGCACAGCTGACGTGGCTCGAAACGACTCTCGCCGAGAGCACCTCGACCTGGACGATCGCCACGATGCACCATCCGCCCTACTCGGGTGGCTACCACGGCTCGAGCCTCGAGGTCCGCGAAGCGTTCACCCCGCTTTTCGAGCGCTACGGCGTGCAGCTCGTGCTCGCGGGCCACGATCATGACTACCAGCGCAGCGAGCCTCTGGGCGGCGTCACCTACGTGGTGAGCGGCGGTGCCGCAAACCTGCGACCGGCGAACCGGGCCGACTTCACCGAGGTTGCGTGGTCAACGTATCACTTCGTCGACCTTGTCGTATGGCCCGATCGCATGGAGATCCGAGCGATCGATCAGAACGGCGACGTCTTCGATTCGGTCACGCTGCAGCCGTAACTCGAGCGCATCCGAAAACATGAGCAGGCGCCGCTCGCCTGATCGGAAGATCAACGCTTCCTGTGGGTCACCGGCGGCTCCACGCGAAATCGACTCCCATCGCCCGACGGGCGATGTCCTGGGTCACGAACTGGCCCGACTGTCCATTGGTGAGCACGACGACTCCATCGCCTGTCAGTGGGCACATCACCATCAAGGCGTGGAAGTCCAAACCGTCACCAGCGTGCCAAAGCCAATCGCAGTCCGGCCCGTCGTAGACGGCAATCCCCAGCCCCCATGAGTTCGCGGCGCTCGTGCCAACCTGTGGCGTCAGCATCTCGGCGGCGGTGTCGGGACTCGAGTGCTGCGGATTCGAGAGCTCGATCATGAAGCGCGCCAGGTCCGCCGGTGTCGACTTCAACGAATAGGCTGCCCCAGGAGTTGTCGAGGGCGCCCTGGGGACCGGTCCCGAGATCGCATTCGCGAGCAATGCGAACACCGCGATGCAGGACAGAACCGACACGACGCCCAACGCCCGCCTACGCCTCTTCGATCGCCATCTATCCGGCAGGCGTCGAATCAGCAGCAGCGTACCGGCAACCCAGGCGGCCAACCAGAAGCTCAGGACAACAATCATGAGCGTATGGAAGAACGACCACTTGTTGATCCCACCGTTCAGCCACACCACGAGCGGCAGAGAAAGCACGGCCGCTACCCCGTAGCAGAGGGCCAGGATCCCCCACGTGAGACGAAATCGTCCCGTCCTAATCCTCTGCGCAGCAGTACCAAGCACCATGATCAGCGTGAACCACAAGAGCAGCACAGCAACCAAGGGGGCGAGCAGCGCACCGTAGTTGATGTGTCCGAAGACCAACCGCGAAGTGACGTCCGAGCGGTCTGCGAAGGTCGATGAGCTCATCCCCAGCGGCGCAAAGGTCGAGTCACTCGCCACCTGCTCCAATGGCGAGCCCGCGACATCTTCGATGACCGCTTGCAGATACTGGTATCCGACGTTCGAATAGGCGAAACGTGCGCCAGGCTGGAACCTGATCGTCTTGTCAAGAGGATACAAGCGGTTCGACAGCCCGGATGTGTGGCTGAGGAGCTGCCGCAGAGTGATCTCGTCGCTCCATTCCGACTGGGAGAGCCACGGTCGGTCGAGATAGCCGTGGACGGGCTCGTCCAGCTCAAGCGCGCCGGATTCCACCAGCGTCAATGCCGCATACGCTGCGACCGGCTTCCCAATCGACTCAACTTCGAAGACGCTCTCCGTGGTGACCGGGTCCCCGGTGAGCGTGTTCGCCACGCCGAATGCCGCCTCCCAAACGATCTCGCCTTCATGAATGAATGCGATTCCAAGGCCGGGAACGCCCTCGGACTCCATTCGACCAGGGATATAGACCCGCAGGTCCTCAACAACCGGATCCACCGGAGGTGACGGCTGAGATGCGGACGGACGAAAGGATTCCCCGCCCCTGACCACTGCGCCATCGTTGCCGCATGACGCGGTGAACGAAAGCAGTGCGAGGGCCAAGCCGCAAAGTACGACGGTGCGGTATCGCACTTCGCTTTCTCCGGGCCACGGGTGGAGAGCAGCGCAGGGGACCAACCTGTCGACGCGCCGCAAGCCTGACCTGCGACGGGTCTTCAGGACCCCAGCGACCGTCAGGAGGCGGCTCACGCAAAGACCGGCTTCGGGTCGAATCATCCGTCGAGGCCTTCTTTGCGGAAATACTCCCACGCATCCACCACAGAGCCGTCGGGCAACTCGCACATCGGCTCGGGCCCCGACACCACGCCGCCCTGCTCCTCGCAGAACACCGCGGCCGGATTCGGGACGCCCGAATCGTCCCCGGCATCATCGTCACCACAGGCTCCCACCACCAGCAGCAACACCGCAAGACCAAACGCGGATGCGAAGCTAGC
>JAOUGG010000422.1 GCA_029857855.1 Acidimicrobiia bacterium
CCGAGAACATGGCGGCCAACCGGGCGCCCGACACCTCGGGTCCGGCCAGGGCGATGACCTCGGCCGCAGCCCGCAGTCGATCCCGTTCGATGGCCCAGACGGCGTCGCGCAGCTCGACCATGCCGGCGTTGACGGCCTCGAGATCGGCGACGGAGTCACCCTCGGCGTCGAGGTAGCGCTCGAGGCGCTCGATGTGGGTGGCCAGCTGGGCCAGGCGACCCTCGGCTCCCGGTACCAGCTCGGACTGACCGATCATGGCGGCCAGGCCGGCCTCACCCCGCAGCTCCCGATCGATCGACGCGAGCTCACGGGCACAGACGCCCAGCGCGCGGGCCGTGTCGGCGTCGCCGGGAGCCGGGAGGGCTTCGACCGCAGCGTCGAGGCGGCTCAGCAGGTCGGGGGCCGACGGCTGTGGGCGTTCGGTTCGGCGACGGACGATGGCAACGATTCCACACATAGGCGGTTCAGTTTACTTGGGGCGGGGTGCGGCCGTTCGGCAGGCCCGTCAGCCCGACCGGTAGCGTGACGGCGCCCTCAGTCAGCCGAGCCCAGAAGGCGGGTGGCGTGGTCGACCAGTTCGGTGCAAGCCGCCTCGGCGGTGGCCTGATCGACGTGCTCGACCATGATCCGCAGCAGCGGTTCGGTTCCCGATGAACGCACGACGACTCGACCGTCGTCACCGAACCGCTCCTCCACCGCCGCCACCTGCGGGGCGATGATCGCCGCCGCGTCGGGGTTGCGGGCAGCCAGCGTCACGTTGCGCAGGAGCTGGGGCACCGTGGTCATGATGTCCTCGGCCATCACGGCCAATGGTTCACCCCGGCGGGCCACCACGTCGAGGAGTTGCACGCCGGCCAGGATGCCGTCGCCCGTGGTGGCAAGGTCCCGGCAGATCACGTGACCCGACTGCTCACCGCCGAGCGACAGGTGATGATCGTCGAGCGCGGCCAGCACGTAGCGATCGCCGACGGCCGTGGAGATCACCTTGATCCCCGCCTCGGCCATCGCACGATGGAACCCGAGGTTGGTCATCACGGTGACCACGACCGTATTGTCACGAAGGCGGTCAGTGGCGGCCCAGTCGGTGGCCAGCAGGCCGATGACCCGGTCACCGTCGACCAACCGGCCGGAACCGTCGACGGCGATGAGGCGATCGGCGTCACCGTCGAACGCAAGGCCGGCATCGGCGCCGGCCTCGACGACGGTCGTAGCCAGCGTCTGTGGGGCCGTTGAACCGACGCCGTCGTTGATGTTGGTGCCGTCGGGGCTGACACCGATGGCGGCCACGTCGGCTCCGAGCCGGCGAAAGATCTCCGGCGCAACCCCGTGGGCCGCCCCATTGGCGCAGTCGACGACGATCCTCATCCCGGCCAGAGCGTCTTCGCCAACGGAGGCGACGACGGCATCGGCCCAGCCGTCGACCGCGGGCGAGGGACCACGATCGAACCGCAGATCGCCCGCGTCGGATCGGTCGTCGCCGCTTGCCGCAGCGGCCAGAGCCGTCGCCACCTCGACATAGCGAGCCTGGATCTCCGCTTCGAGGTCATCACGCAGCTTCAAACCGCCGGCGGCGAACAGCTTGATGCCGTTGTCGTGGTAAGGATTGTGGGAGGCCGAGATCATGGCGGCCGGAACGGACTGCTGAGCGGCCACCCAGGCCACCGCCGGCGTCGGCACCACGCCGAGATCGACGACCTCGGAGCCGGCCGAGCGCAGACCGCGGCTCAACGCCGTCTGAAGCCAAGGACCCGATTCGCGGGTATCGGAGCCGATCACGAACCGGGAGCCGGGCAGAAACTCGGCCGCGGCTCGGCCCAGCGCTTCGGCCGCGGTTGCGGTCAGTTCGTGCCCGGCCCGGCCTCGCACACCGTCGGTGCCGAACGTGGGAATCGAGGGGGGAACCACCACGGAACGCTGCTCGGCGCCGTGGGGTTCGTTAGCGCTTGCTGTACTGAGGAGCCTTACGGGCCTTCTTGAGGCCGTACTTCTTCGACTCCTTCTTGCGGGGATCGCGGGTCAGCAGACCGGCACCGCGCAGCGGGGGCCGATCTTCCTCGCTGAGCGCAACGAGCGCACGGCTGATGCCGAGGCGGAAGGCACCGGCCTGGCCCGACAGGCCACCACCATGCAGGGTCACGGAGATGTCGTAGGATTCCTCGGCCGACGTGACGCGCAGCGGCTCGGTGATGAGCGTGCGGTGAACTGCGGAGGGGAAGTAGTCCTCGAACGGGCGACCGTTGGCCACGATCTGGCCGGTCCCGGGAGTCATGCGAACCCGAGCGACGGCTTGCTTGCGACGGCCGGTGGCTTGAATGGTTGACACGACTTTCTCAGCTTTCTCGGCGGGCGCCGGTGATTTCGAGGGGCTGCGGCTTCTGGGCCGCATGAGGATGGGACTCGCCGGCGTAGATCTTCAACTTGCGGGCCTGCTGCCGACCGAGCCGATTCTTCGGCAACATCCCGACGATCGAGCGACGCACGGCCTCGGCCGGACGGCGGCCCATGAGGTGGGCGTAGGTTTCGGAGTGGAGGCCGCCCGGGTAGCCGGAGTGGCGATGGACCATCTTGCGGTCGGCCTTGCCGGAGGTGAGAACGATCTTGTCGGCATTGACGACGATCACGTGATCGCCCATGTCCATGTGGGGGGCGAACGTCGGCTTGTGCTTGCCGCGCAGCACACGTGCCACCTCGGTGGCCATGCGGCCGAGGGTCATGCCGTCGGCGTCGACCACAAACCAGTCTCGCTGGATCTCTGAAGCTTTCGGGGTGTACGTCTTCACGACAGCACTCTTTCAGTTCAAATGACGTTGGTCGGCCGGCAGGTGCGTGGGAACGCAAGGCGGAACAGGGCCGACTAGGTAGTTTATGGCCACACAAGGGCCGGCCCCAACCTTGGGGCCGCCAGAGATTCAGGGAGCCGGTCAGCCGGTGTGGTCGTTTGCCCGACGGGCGTAGTCGATCTCCCAGTTGACGGTCCAGGTGCCGCCGTCGGGCGACGACTCCCACCGCCAGTGGAAGCCATTGGCGCCGATGTCGGTGAAGACCATACGTTTGTAGAGCGCCCCCGCTCCATCGGCGTCCTCCGGATCGACGGGAACAGGGGTGCCGAACGACGGGTTGCCGTCGACGAGCCCGCCCTCGAACGCCCAGTAGCTGCCCGACTCGTCGACCCAGGTCTGGCGCCAGCCGACGTTTTCGTCGAATACCGAGACGCTCATCCCGGTCCAGTTCCTCGGCTCGTCGACGACGAAGCTCTCCTGGATGACCTTGCCCTCGAAGCGACGGGTCACCGAGTTCACGGCATGGCCACCCTCGAACGTGCAATCCCACTCCCCCAACCAGAAATCGAAGGCGTCAGGTCTGAGCGCAGCCACCACCACATCGTAGCCCTCGCGCGGGTGGGCGTGGCCGATGTGTATCCGGATTCCCGAGCGTTGCGAGGTGGTTCGGCGGCCACTCTGCGAACGTTCCACAACCTGACCCTTGACCTCGTTGAGCTATTCGATCTAGGCTTTGGGAGCGCTCCCAAGACCGGTGGCACAAGGACGGAGTACCCCATGGCGAGAGTGAACCTGGAGGAGATCGGCCGGCTGGCCGGTGTGTCACGCTCCACGGTTTCGCGCGTCGTGAACGGCAGCGTCAACGTCAGTCCGGATGTCAAGGCGCGAGTCGAGGCCGTGATCGCCGAAACCGGTTATCAGCCCCACGCCGCCGCCCGATCGCTCGCCTCCAACCGGACCGGGGTCTTCGGCCTCGTCATCCCCAGCGCCGCCGAGACCCTCTTCGACGATCCCTACTTCGGCCGGCTCATCCTCGGGATCACGTCCGCCACCAACAAGATGGGGGCCACACTCGCCCTGTTCCTGTTCGACCAGGAGTCCGACGAGAACTCGATCATCCCCCGGGTCGTGAATCCCGGGTTGGTCGACGGCGTCATCGTGACGGCCACCCAGATGGGCGACCCCCTCGTCGATC
>JAOUGG010000423.1 GCA_029857855.1 Acidimicrobiia bacterium
AATCCGATGGTTGTACGCCAGAGGAACGCCCACGCGACGACCGCGGCGATGATGGCGACGACGACTCCGAGATGTAGGCGCGTGCCGTCGAACAACACCGGCAGGTCGGCGTTTTTCGACAACCGCTGGGTCTGTGGGATTCGGGTGCCCCGTTCGATCTCCAGCGGATCGATGAGTGGATCCCGGAGGAGGTAGTTCATGATTTGCACGGCCACGATGTTGAGCATGATCGTGCTCAGGATCTCGTTCACCCCAAGGTAGGCCTTCAAACTGCCGGGAATCGCACCCCATATCCCACCGCCGATCATGCCGGCGACGAGCACGGTGGGAATGAGGAGAAATGGCGGCAGCCCGCCGACCGCGAGGGCTGTCACGGTCGACATGAGCGCTCCGGCGATAATCTGACCCTCACCGCCGATGTTGATGACGTTGGCCCGGAAGGCGATGCAGATCCCGACGCCCACAAGCAGCAGTGGCATCGCTCGGACGGCGGTGTCGGCCAGCGCATCGCCGCTGCCAAATGCTCCTCGGACAAGGGCGGTGTATCCGACGATGGGATTTGCCCCGAGAGCCAGAATCATGACGGCGCCGACGAAGAGCGCGGCCAGAACGGCGGCCAGCAGTATGAGCACGCTCGAAAACCTTTGCGTCATGAGCGGTCTGCCATTCCTCTCCCCTTGGTCCCCACCGGATTCGCCGGGTGTTTACACGTTGCCTGGCAACGCTGACAGGTTACCGGTCCGCTGAATGGACCTGACGGGCCGGTGACGATGATCCGAGATCGCCCACCTCCTCGACGCAAGCTACCCTACGGGCCATGAACGACGAGGAGGCGCCCGCGCCCGTCGACGACGACAAGGCGGTCCCCGCCGTCGACCTGCAGGAGTTTCTGGTTCATCTGGCCCCGATCGTCACGGCGTTCGGAGGCACCATCGTCTCGGTGTCGGACGCCCAGGCGGCGGACATGCCCATCACCTGGCGGGGAGCCGTCGTCGGCTATGTACAGGGGTCCGAGCTCCACGGTGCCCTCGATCGTCTGGTTGGCGTGGTGGAGCGCGAGGCCGGCCACAACCTCGAGGAGATGAACCGCTCGCAGAAACAGGCCGCCGTTCGTCGACTCGACGAGCTCGGAGCCTTCCTTCTCCGGGGCGCGGTGGAGGACATCGCTCAGATGATGGGCGTGAGTCGGGTGACGCTCTACAGCTATCTCAACGCCATCCGGCCCAGAGATCGCAACTGAGCCCGTCGTCAGCCTTCTGCAAACTCGGGCGGCGAACAAATCCGACCTCCGGCGTTCCGGGGGCGGGGAGCGGAGGTCGGAGGTCGGAGTGGAGTGGAGTGGCGCCGGGCGATGTTGAGATGCGGCGAGGTGGCGCAACAGCTTCAATCGATCGCCCGGCGCTCCCAGGCCGAGCCACGGGGTCACTCCGAACATAGCAAAGTGCCTCAAACACGTGATCCGCCGGAGGGAACAGAAAGCATCCGGTGGTTCAACTGCTACCTGGTCCAGATTACCCAACCGGCGGTGAGCCCCAAGCCAACAAACCGCAAGCATTTGGTTAGCTGCGGGCGTTCACTCCATCGAGGCGAGGAGATCGGCCTCGACCTGGCCGAGATCGACGTCGCGGATCAGGTAGTACCGATGACCGAGGTCGCAGCACAGGCAGAAATAGGGGTCCCGCAGCTTGTTCTCATCTCGAATCAGTGCGTTGTATTCGATCACCGTGGCGTCGGTGGAGAAAACGATGTTGGTCAGCCCCGCACCGTGGATGCCGAGAACATGAGAGGCCTCGGCAAATGCGGCGAGCTGATCGTGCCAACTCACCGTCGACGGATCGAGCATCTCGTAGCCGGCCTGGGCCGCCAACCGTGCGAGGACGGCGTGTACCTCCTCGTCAACCCGACCCCGGTTGGTGGCACCACCTCGCGGAATGAACAGTCGACGCGACCCCCTGGGCGCTCCACTTCGCCGACGGCGGTCGCCGATCGGGCCGAGGATGGGCTCGAATCGATCGAAGAACCGACTGCGGAAGCTGTGACCGAAGATGGAGGGTTGAGGAAACAGCGGGAGGTGAACCGTCCGGAAACGGTAGTAACCGGGTTCGAGGAAGCGGGTGGGTTGATCAGGGCCGAGCACCACGTCGAGGCTCTGCCGGTAGGTCTGCTCGGAGAAGGACGGCTGCACGAAGCGAGCGTCGAACGAGGCGTACGTCGGAAGGATGATCTCGGCGTCGGGTTGCACATCGAGCGCGTGCAGCGCCATCGGCAGACACTGGGTTATCCAGTGGAAGTAGTTGTACCAGGACGGCCGGAACACGAGCGCCACCTCGGTGTCGAGTTCGACGACGTCATCGGTATGCGGGTGCACATGGGTCGCCGACTGCACACCGGGGCGGCTGAGTCCGGGTCGGCGATGGAGGCAGGACTCGGCGAGCACCGTCGAGCGGTCGAGGAACAGGGTGCCGTCGGCACCGGGTTCGATCAGCACGACCGCATCCCGAGCCGTCATCCAGCCGACCGTGCCCGAATCGGGCTCCCGCCACCCCCGCAAAAGGAGATCGGGTGTGACGTAGCCGGTCAGCCTTCGGTACTGATGAAAACGAAAGGTGCTTCTCAGCGCAGGATGGGCCTCGGCGGCAACGGTCGTCGTAGCGCCGGATTCCGTCACGGTCGACGAGTGGCCTCTGCCCCCGAGGCGCCGAACAGTGTTGCGACCAACGGGGTGACCGCCTCGATCGAATAGTGGCGTCGCAGGTAGGTTCGACCGGCCTCCGACACCGCTTCCCACTGATCGGGGGAGGTTCCGATGTCGACGACACGCCGGGCGAATGTGTCGGCGTCATCGCCGACCAGGGCAACGTCGGCCAGCCCATGGCCCGGCATGCCTTCGAACGCCACCGAGGTGCCGACGACGGGGAGGCCGTGATCGAGACTGGTGGCGACCTTTCCTTTTAGCCCGGCGCCGTAGCGCAGCGGTGCCACCGTGAGAAGCGAATGGGCCAGAATCGGCTCCAGATTCTCGACGAACCCGTAGACCTCGACGTCATCGGCCAGATGTTTGAAGCGGCGGGTGATGTTGCTGCCGATGATACGGAGCGGGAAGTGGTCGCTCCCGGTGTCCTCGTGCCAGTAGCGCCGGACGAGCGGCCAGATGTCCGCCAGGAGCCACTCGACGGCGTCGACGTTCGGCGGGTGACGGAAGCCCCCGACGAACACCGCACCGCTTCGCCGCTCGAACGGGGCAACGGGCCGGCAGGAGACCTTGCGGATCAGTGGGATGACGGAGATGTTGGCTTTGCCCAGATCGGTCAGCAGGTCCCGTTCGCTCTCGCTCAGCACAACCGTCGTGTCAACCACGTCCATGATCGTCAGCTCGGTTTCCCTCATGGCCTCGGCCTGTTTGAGGACCTGGCGATCACCCAGCAGCTCCGCCTTTCGCTGCAGGCGCACGAAGTGCAGATCCACCGTGTAGAAGACCGTCCGAGCCGAGGGGCACCGTAGGAGGATGTCGTTGGCCACGGCACCGGCCACGTTCACCCGGGCCATGACCACGAGTTCGAAGATGTCCCCGACCTCGTCGAGATAGTCGGCGACGGACCGGTAGTAGGGCTCATAGACGCACTTGACCCCGAGTCGTTGCAGTTCCTCGGTGTAGGCGCCGTCGTGTCGCAGGCCCTCGGCCGGCACGAAGTGCACCCGGTAGCCGAGGTCGGTCAGGATCGTCAACAGGTTGAACATGTCGATCGAGCCCGAGTCCTGGTCGGGGGTCGGTGTCGTGGCGTCGACGACGAGCACATGGCCCTTGATCAGACGATCGCTCGCCCGGTCGAGCTGCTCGGCGTCGGCCAGGTGCTGCTCGTGGAGGGTTCGTTCCCACTTGGCTGCGAACTCGTTGCGGTTGATGGCCTGGTGCATCTTCACACCGCTGGTGAGATCGGTACCAAATAAAATTCCCTCGT
>JAOUGG010000424.1 GCA_029857855.1 Acidimicrobiia bacterium
CCAGCGCGGCCGAACGTAATTCGGTCGACGAGGCTCGGTGGACGGGCTACCGTTCTATCCATCGAGCGCGGCCGTCGGGCCGCCCAAGTGCCCCGAGTGCCCCGAGTGCCCCGAGTGCCCCGAGTGAAGGAGTCGATGCAACATGACTGTTCCGTCCCGAGACTTCCGATCCGGTCAGCGCACGCGCACAGCCACCCGAAGGGTCTGATCCACTCCCGCTGACGCTCTCATGCGCAGGTGACCGGTTCCGTCAGTGAATCGCGCCCGAACATGGAGAACGTCTTGTCAGACACGACCCCCACTCCGTCGAGAGTGGCTGCCGAAGCAACGGTCGACCCGGTCATCGTCGATGACCGATCCGAAGGCCGCCCCGAGCCCGAGTGGCTGGTGGCCGAACCCTGGACCGACGTCAACCTCGGTCCCGTCAAGTCGGGCAAGGAGGCCCAGATCGACTTGATCGAACGCACCGGCTTCGACGGCCGGAGCTGCCTGCTCGCCCTCAAACGCTACGCACCCCGCAAGGTCAAGACCAAGGGGCAGTTGGAGGAAGCCGGATTCGAACGGGCCTCCGCCTTCCGTCATGATGTCGAATACCGGGAGGGTCGGCAGTTTCGCAAGACCCGGGATCGGCGCGCCGTCGAGCGCATGTCGACCTACGGCAAACGTCTGCTGCAGAGCCGGTGGACGGACCACGAGTTTCTCGTGACGAGACGTCTCTGGGAGGAAGGCGTGGCCGTGCCCTATCCCGTGGCCTACGGTGACGACGAGTATCTGCTCGAGTTCATCGGCGACACCGCTCAGGCGGCCCCGCAGCTGGCGAAGGCCCGGGTCTCCGACGATGATCTCGCCTCGGCCGTCGACCAGATCGTGGAAGGACTGCACGGGATCGTCCGGGCCGGCTTCGTGCACGGTGACCTCAGTGCCTACAACCTGCTGTGGTGGGAGGGTCGGGTGTGGTTCATCGACCTGCCGCAGGCCGTCGATCTGGCGGCCAACCCCCAAGGCCTCAACTACCTCCACCGCGATGTCGTCAACATCTGCGATTGGCTGAATCGGCGAGGCCACGAGATCGACGGCGAGGAACTCTTCGCCGAACTCGTGGCCACCGCCTACGGTTGACCCGCCCGCGTCCTTCCGAACTTTGTGCCTCGCCCGTCCCCTGCATGGGACGTCGGAGGCTCAAAGTTGGGACAGGGTGGGTCGCCGGAGGCCCAAAGTTCGGGCCGGGTGTCAGCCGGCGACGTTCTGGCGGATGACGGCCAGCGCCGAGCCTGCCTTGAACCAGCCGATCTGCTCGTTGTTCATGGTGTGGTTGGCCGGGAACGACCAGGTCTCGCCGCCGGGCTTCGTCACGGTGACGGTGACCGGCTGGTCGGGGGCCAGGTCGGCCAGGCCCTCGGTGCCGAGGCGGTCGTCCTCGCCGATGCGGTCATAGTCGGCCGGATCGGCGAAGGTGAGCGCCAGCACACCCTGCTTCTTCAGGTTCGTCTCGTGGATACGGGCGAACGATCGGGCCAGGGTCATTCGGCAGCCCCGGAAGCGCGGCTCCATTGCCGCGTGCTCACGAGATGAGCCCTCACCCATGTTCTCATCGCCGATGGCGGCCCACGGGACGCGGGCCTCGTGGTAGGCCTTGGCGATGTCGGGGAACGTCATCGTCTCACCGGTGAGCTGGTTCTTGCCGTAGCCGACCTCGTAGCCGTCGTAGGCGTTGACCGCGCCCAGGTACAGGTTGCCGGAGATGTTCTCCAGATGACCCCGGTACTTGAGCCACGGACCGGCCATCGAGATGTGGTCGGTGGTGAACTTGCCCTGGGCCTTGACGACGATCGGCAGATCGCTGAAGTCCTTGCCGTCCCAGGCCTCGAACGGCTCCAGGAGTTGCAGCCGGTCCGAGGTGGGGGAGACCCTGACATCGATGCCCGATCCGTCGACCGGGGGAGCCTGGAAGCCGCTCTCACCCTGGTCGAAACCCTTCGGCGGCAGTTCGATGCCCTCTGGCTCGTCGAGGCGGACCTCGGTGCCGTCGGGGGCGGTCAGGGTGTCGGTGAGCGGGTCGAAGTCGAGGCGACCGGCGAGGGCCAATGCCATCACGGTCTCCGGTGAGGTCACGAAGGCCAGGGTGGCCGGATCGCCGTCGTTGCGCTTCGGGAAGTTGCGGTTGTAGGAGGTGACGATCGAGTTCTTCCGGCCCGCAACATGCCCTTCCTCCTCGGAACGGTCCCACTGGCCGATGCAGGGCCCACAGGCGTTGGCCAACACCACCGCGCCCATAGCCCGGAAGTCATCGAGTAGGCCGTCGCGCTCGATGGTGGCCCGGACCTGTTCCGAACCGGGCGTGACCATCAGCTTCGTTTTGGCGGTGAGGCCGGCGGCGGCGGCCTGGCGGGCGATCGAGGCGACCCGGGTGATGTCCTCGTAGGAGGAGTTGGTACACGAGCCGATGAGGGCGGCCGAGATCTCGATGGGCCAGCCCTCGGCTTCGGCCTCGGCACCGAGTTCCGACACCTCACGGGCCAGGTCAGGGGTGTGGGGGCCGTTGATGTGGGGCCGCAGCTCGTTCAGGTCGATCTCGATGACCTGGTCGTAGTAGTCGCCCGGATTGGCCAGCAGCTCGTCGTCGGCACGGAGATGGTGGGCGACGGCATTTGCGGCGTCGGCGGTGGCCTCCCGACCGGTCGACTTGAGATAGCGGGCCATGGCATCGTCGTAGCCGAAGATCGAGGTTGTGGCACCGATCTCGGCTCCCATGTTGCAGATGGTGGCCTTGCCGGTGCACGACAGCGAGTTGGCGCCGGGGCCGAAGTATTCCACGATGGCGCCGGTGCCGCCTTTCACGGTGAGGATCTCGGCCACCTTGAGGATGACGTCCTTCGGGGCCGACCAGCCCGACAGCTCGCCGGTCAGGTGCACGCCGATCAGCTTGGGCCAGCGCACGTTCCAGGGGAAGCCGGTCATCACGTCGACCGCGTCGGCACCGCCGACACCGATGGCGATCATGCCGAGCCCGCCTGCGTTGGGGGTATGGGAGTCGGTGCCGATCATCATGCCGCCGGGGAAGGCGTAGTTCTCGAGTACGACCTGGTGGATGATGCCCGACCCCGGCTTCCAGAAGCCGGCGCCGTACTTGGCGCTGACCGACTCAAGGAAGTCGTAGACCTCGGCGTTGCCGTCGATGGCGGCCATGAGGTCGAGGCGGCCGTTCTTGCGGGCCTGGATCAGGTGGTCGCAGTGGGTGGTGGTGGGCACGGCGACCTCGGGCAGGCCTGCGGTCTGGAACTGGAGCCAGGCCATCTGGGCCGTCGCGTCCTGCATGGCCACACGGTCGGGGCGGAAGTCGTTGTAGGTCACAGCCCGCTCGACCTCGGCGTCGATGTCGTCGAGGTGGTTGGCGAGGATCTTCTCGGCCAGGGTGAGCGGCCGGCCCATCCGCTGCCGGAACGCGCCGACTCGTTCATCCAGAGTGCTGTAGACCCGCTCGATCAACGAGATGGGGGTTTCGGGCCCGACTTTGCCGTTTGTTGCTGCGCTCATGGGTGCATCCCTCTTCTGATCGTCGTCTGCTTGATGGTTTGGATGGCGGTGTTTCCCAGTTCGGCGGCAATCCTACCGTGCGGTCGTAGCCGAGGCGGGATTGCCGGTTGACTGGTGTTTCCGTCGAACGTGTGATACAACTACAATACAAGTATCAATGATTGATTACAAGTCGCATCCAACCAGATTTCCACCGGCCCGACCACGAGACGAGTACGAACGAGTAGTAGGCACCTTTGAGACGCATCAGATACCACGAGATCGCGGATGATCTGCGACGGACCATCGAATCCGGCGACCTGGAGCCCGGGAAGGTGCTGCCCAGCGAGGCATCGCTCGGCACGAGCCATGGTGCGAGCCGGGTCACCATCCGCAAGGCACTCGAGGTTCTCCGAGGGGAGGGTCTCGTCGAGTCCCGCCAG
>JAOUGG010000425.1 GCA_029857855.1 Acidimicrobiia bacterium
GCCCGAGCTGGCAGAGCGACGACCCGACCTGGTCCGGCCCCGATCTCGCCGACGTCTTCGCCGGTTCCGGCGACACCGATATCGCGGGTGACGCCGGAAGCAGCCCGTCGCCAACGGGCGTCGCACCTTCGGTGCCCGGTCCGAGTCCCACCGCCACACCCGTCCCGGGTCCGCCCCGTCGATCGGAACTCGACGACTGGGGGCCGGACGGTCGTCCCAGCCCCCCTCGTGTCGACACGTCCGAGGGTCGTCCCATCCCCGGTACCGAGCCGGTCATCGAACCTGCGGCCGGTCTCGACCACACCGAGATCGCCAACCATCGTGATCTCGACATCCGCCCGGCCCCAATCGACGACCAGCGACCGGCCGATGATCTGATGCTTTCGTCGGGCGGTGTGGTCGCCTCCGACACCGACGCGGCCATTCGCACCCAGCCTCGCCGTCGGGTGGTGAGTTCACCCCCCTCGGTCGAGGCGCGACCGCGGTCCGCGGCCGACTCCCGAGTAGGCGTGACCGAGCACGGTCCGGTGGCCGGCGATCCCACGATCGCACGCTCCGACGACCTGCGAATCGAACGCCAACCGATGCCGTCCGACGACGAGCCGACGGCGCCCGGCCTGTTCACCGGTTCGGAAACGGAGGACCGGTACTTCGAGGGCGAGGCCTACGACGGCTACCGGGATCTGGAGAACCTCGACGAGCCGGGCGGCCGGAGTCTGCCTCAGGCGATCGGCGCCGCCGCGGTGATGGCCGGGGTGGTGCTGGCCGCCCTGTGGATCGGCCCTCAGGCCATGATGGTGGTCGTCTGTGCCGCCGCCCTGCTGGCCGTCATCGAACTGTTCAACGCCATGCGTCTGGCCGGGCTCCGGCCGGCCACTCTGCTCGGCCTTCTGGCCACGGTCGGGTTCCCGGTCGCCGCCTACTTCCGGGGCGACGTGGCCTTCACCGTGGTCATGGCGCTCAGTGTCGTGTTCGGTATGTTGTGGTATCTGGCCGGCGCGGATCACGAGCGACCCGTGCTCAATCTCAGCCTCACGATCCTCGGCGTGCTGTGGATCGGCGGCTGTGGGGCGTTCGCGGCGATGATCCTCCGCCAGGACGAGTTCGGCGTGCAGTTGCTGTTGTCGACCATCGTGATCGCCGTCGTGTCCGACACCATGGCCTACTTCGGAGGTCGGGCGTTCGGACGCCGACCGTTCCACAGCGCCAGCCCGAACAAGACGTGGGAGGGCACGATGACGGGGTTCGTGTTCGCCGTGTTCTGTGCGTTCGCCATGGCCGTCATGCCGTTCTCGACGATGTGGGATGGCCGGTTCCTCGGGGCGCTGGCCCTCGGCGCGGTCGTCGGCGTAATGACACCGATGGGCGATCTGGCCGAGTCGCTGGTGAAACGTGATCTCGGGGTCAAGGACATGGGCACGATCGTTCCGGGTCACGGCGGGCTGCTCGACCGGATCGACGGTCTGCTGTTCGCACTTCCGGGCGCCTACTTCCTCGCCGTTCTTCTCGGCATCTTCTAGCGGTGGGTCCCCGCTCGGTTGCGGTCGTCGGGTCGACCGGCTCGATCGGCACGCAGACGCTCGACGTCGTGGCCCGCCGTCCGGACGAGTATCGGATCGTCGCCCTGGCGGCCGGTGGCCGGCTGGCCGAGTTGGCCGCGCAGGCGGCTGCGGTGAGACCCGAGATCGTTGCCGTCGGTCATGAACAGCTCATTCCGGAGATCAGGGACCGCCTGCGGGCCGAAGGTCTTGCCGACGTCGCCGTCGTGGCCGGTACCGCCGGCCTGGCCGAGGTGTCCACGACAGCCGACGTCGTGGTCAACGGCGTCGTCGGATTCACCGGTTTGTCGTCGACCTTGGCTGCGCTCAACGCCGGCAGGCGGCTCGCACTGGCCAACAAGGAATCGTTGATCGCGGCGGGGCCCGTGGTGCAGAAGGCCCGGCGCACACCCGGGGCCGAACTCATCCCGGTCGACTCCGAGCACGCCGCCATTCACCAGTGTCTCCAGGCTCACGGGGCTCGGCCCGATTGCGCCCCTGCCGACGGCTGCCGCCCGTCGTCGGTCCAGCGGATCCAACTCACCGCCTCCGGTGGTCCGTTTCGTGGTTACAGCACCGAACAGCTGGCGTCGGTGTCGGTCGAGGACGCGCTTGCCCATCCGACATGGTCGATGGGGCCGAAGATCACCGTCGACTCGTCGACGCTCATGAACAAGGGCCTCGAGGTCATCGAGGCGAACGAGCTGTTCGGCCGACCGGCCGGCGCTGCCGGGCACGGCATCGGACTCGATGACATCGAGGTCGTCGTTCACCCGCAGTCGATCGTGCACTCGATGGTCACGTATCGCGACGGCTCGACGATCGCTCAGCTCTCGAAGCCCGACATGCGGCTCCCGATCGCCTACGCCCTGGCGTTTCCCGACCGCTTCGCCGAGCCGTTCGGCGCCGTCGACTGGTCAACGGCGGGCCGCCTCGACTTCGAACCTCCCGACCGGGAGCTCTTTCCCTGCCTCGACCTCGCCTATGAGGCCGGTCGTATCGGGGGAACCGCTCCGGCCTGGATCAGCGCCGCCAACGAGGTCGCCGTAGAGGCTTTCCTTGAGGGGCGCCTTCCCTGGACCGATATTGCACAAGTGATCGAGCGTGTGATGAGTCGACATGACGGCGGATCGGGCGAGACGCTCGACGAGGTGCTGGATGCCGACTCGCAGGCTCGCAAGTATGCTGAAATGGTCCTTCCCTAACCGTTGGGAGTAATGAGTTTGATGGATTCGACGAAGAGTCCGAGTGCCGGCGGAGCCCCGCTGGCCGAACACCAGACAGAGCAACCGGCCCACAACTGGACGCGGTCGCTCGAACCGGCGGATCGTGGCGACGACTACGGCGGCCGGACGAACCCGATCGGGCTGGTGGCCATCCTCGGCCTGTTCGTGTTGCTGTATTCCTGGGCCGGTCCCCGCTACTTCCTGGTCGTCCTCGGGATCGTGGTGATGATCTTCCTCCACGAGCTCGGCCACTTCGCCACCGCGAAATGGACGGGCATGAAGGTCACGCAGTTTTTCATATTCATGGGCCCACGGCTGTGGTCGTTCCGCCGGGGGGAGACCGAATACGGGATCCGCCTGCTACCGGTGGGGGCCTTCGTCCGCATCGTCGGCATGAACAACCTCGACCCGTGCCCCCCGGAGGACGAGCCGCGCGCCTACAAGAACAAGAGTTATCCCAAACGCATGCTGGTGATCACCGCCGGATCGATGATGCATTTCCTGCAGGCGCTCCTCCTGTTCGGCATCGTTGTGAGCGTGATCGGTCTCAACGATCCCTCGAAGTGGTCGGTTGGTCTGATATCCCAGCTCGAGGACCAGAGTACGCCGTCGGTGGAGGCCGGGCTGGAGCCTGGCGACGACATCGTGGCCATCGACGGCATCGACACCACCGACTGGGGCGAAACGGTCGAGTACATCAGCGCCCGCCCTGGCGAGGTGGTGACCCTCACCATCGAACGGGCCGGCGAAACCTTCGAGGAGACGGTCACGCTGGCGTCGATTCCCGCCGAGGACGACAACGGGCAGCGTGGGTTCCTAGGCGTCGGCCCGTCGTTCGAGCGCACCCGTGAGAGCCCTGTCCTGGCCGTCGAAACCTTCGGCGAGACGATGTGGCAGGCCATCACCGCGATTCCCCGGTTCCTCTCCCCGTCGACCCTCGGTGAGCTCGGGCGGCTGATGTTCGAGGGCTCCGGGTCGGTCGACATCAACAGCGCAGAGGCCGAACGGCCGGTGTCACTGGTCGGCGCCGTTCGTATCGCCGGGCAGGAGGACTTCGACGTTACGGTGCCGCTGATGATGCTCGGCATCTTCAACATCTTCATCGGGGTGCTCAACTTGTTGCCGCTGCTCCCACTCGACGGCGGGCACGCCGCCATCGCGACCTACGAGCGGCTGCGGTCCCGGGGC
>JAOUGG010000426.1 GCA_029857855.1 Acidimicrobiia bacterium
ACCACCAGCGACGGTGTCGGGATCACGGTCTCCTGCCTGGTCTCGTCGTCGGTCGCCGCCATGGACCTCGATGGTAGTGACGGCGATCGGCACTTCGCGTCCGGGGACAAGTGCTTGTATCACGCAGCCGTCATCGGGCGTCGTACACCACGACGACAAAGATGTCGCCGTCTCCGTCACCGACGGAGCACGCCGCAATCGAGGAGCGACGATGAACACCACCCGGCAGGTGGCCCGACGATCGGCCACGTGACCGTGCTGGTGCGGGCCGCCGAACGCCCGGTGATCATCGGGCTGGTGTTGACCGGCGGCCTCCACGGCCTGCGGCTGTCTAGCCGCCGTCGTGACGGCCGCGCCCGCTACCGTTTGGCGGCCTGGACGGTGGTGACGGTCGGTGTGGCCGTCGCCGTCGGAGAGCCGCTGGTGCGGACGATCGCCGATCCGGTCCGCTCGAGCCTTGTCGCCTTCGTGGCCTCGCTCACCGTGATCGGAGCGCTGGCTGGTCTGGCCGCCGGCCGTCCCGACGATCGGGCCTGGCCTCGTCGGGGCCTGCCCCCGACGCGAGCCGAGGACGGGGCGCTTGGGGTGACCACAGACGCTGCGGTCGGTCGGGCCATGTGTGGCTGCGGGACGGGGATCGGGTGATCCTGGCCGTGGTGATCGCCGACACCGACTCCTTCGTCGGCCGGCAGCGGGCGCTGGAGGAGTTCGCGGCCGAAGGGGTCGAGGAGGTGTGGTTCGTCACGACCCGACGGGAGCTGCTCGACGTCTACCGCGATCTCGACACCGCGGGGGATCGCCTCGGCGGGTACCGGGTCTCCGGGCGTTACCTGTCGACCGAGCCGATCGTGATCGACGGACTGACCTGTGCCATCGATCCCGGTGATCTGCATCGACACCCCCGTCCCATCGCCGATCGTTGCACCGACCGTCGCTGACCGGAAGATCAAGGACCGAACGATCAAAGACCGAACACCCGGAGTGCGGGTGGCGACCGGGCTCAGGCGTCGTCAGCGGTGCTGCTCAGTTCGGGTGGGCTCTCGCCTCGGAGATCGGCCACCAGCGCAACCAGCTCGGCCATCACCTCGTCGGCCAGTTCACGGATCCGAGCCGGTGTCAGCTCGTCGGAACCGGCGAGGGTCTTCACGTCGATCGGGTCGCCGACCTCGACCAGCACGTTGGGCCGGAGGATCAGGTTCTTGACGAGGGCCACCAGAGGCCGCTCCTTCGGCATGACCCGATGGGTGCCGACCATGGCGATCGGGACGATCGGGACACCGGTCTCCAGGGCCAGTCGGACGGCGCCGGTCTTCGACCGCTCCGGCCACAGGTTCGGGTCGCGAGTGGTGCGACCCTCGGGGAAGATGCCGACCGCCTCGCCGGCCCTCAATGCATCGGCGGCCACCTCGAGTGCGTCGGCCGCCGAGGTCTCGCCCCGTTCGACCTGGATGAAGCCCAGCCGTCTGGCCATCGTGCCGAGAACCGGAGCCCGGAACACCCCGGAGGTGGCGAGCAGCCTGATCGACCGGCCCATCCGCCGGCAGGTCAGGGCCAGCAACACGCCGTCGGCATAGCTGGCGTGGTTCGAGATGATGATCACGGCCCCCGCAGGCAGCCGGGCTATCGCCGTCCGCCGCCCGCGACGGCGGGCGATGGTCAAGCGCGTCAGGGCCGACGTCAAACCACCGACGATCACAGCGGCCAGCGCGTACACGACGGCTCCGACCCAACCCGGGTTCCTCCAGTTCACCAGAGACTTCCTAACACAGTTCCCTCCCGGATCCCGACCTCACGTCGGCGAAGAGATCGGGGAACACCTTCGACACCTTGGCGGTGAGGTAGTCGCCGTAGGTGCCCTCCCACGCCTGCAGATCGGCGCCGTCCCATCGCCGATCGACATCGGCGGCGGGTGGGGTACCGCCGAGCGGCAGCGTCGGCACCGTGGCCGTCCATGCCGGGTCGAGGAACAGCGGAAACGACAGGCGGCTGCGGCCCGAGACGTTGCGGACGCGATGGAGTGTGGACCGGTAGCGACCTTCGGTCAGCCGTTCCAGCATGTCGCCCAGATTGCATACGATCAGCGACGGGTCGGCGGGCACGTCGATCCACGATTCGCCGTGGGGTTCCCGCACCTGGAGCCCGCCACGGTCGTCTTGGGCGAGGAGGGTGAGGAGGCCGTAGTCGGTGTGGGCACCAACGCCCCATCCGTCGGGGTGGCCCGCCGGGTAGTGGAAGATCCGAAACAGCACGGTCGGTTCGGCGACGAGGTGGCGGTCGAACCAGTCAACGGCGAGACCGAGTCCCCCGGCCAGCCCACGCATCACCGCGAGACCGACCTCGGTGGCCCGCGCCATCCAGGCGTCGACGGCGGCCCGCAGCCCCGGAGGACTCGCTGGATAGAGGTTCGATCCGTGGAGAGGTGTACCGGCTGTCACGTACGGGTTGTCGGGAGGGTGGTTCCGGCCGAAGTAGACGCCCTCCTTGTGATCCGGCCGACCCGACGTCAGTTCGCCGTCGACCGGAAACCAGCCTCGCCAGGCCGGACCTGCCTTGGCCATGGCGATCTCGGCCTTGACCTCGTCGGGCAGTGCGAAGAAACGTCGAGCCTCCCGGTCGAGCGCCGGGAGGAGTGTGTCGGTCAGACCCGGCTCGGCGATCGTGAAGAAACCGAGTTCCCGGCATGCCCGATCGAGCTCGACGGCGATCCGGCCGGCTTCGGCCGATCGAGGTTCGTCGAGCAGTGGCGCCACGTCGATGCGCGGTAACTCCATGGACGAACAGTATCGAGGAGCGGGCCGGTGGCCAAGCCCCCGGACCGAGCGGCTCAGTGGGCCACGCCGAAGCTGACGGTGAACGCAGGCACCGTACCCCCGTCGACAGCGGCGAGCAATGCCGCACGAACTCGCTCGAGGCGTCGGTCGCCTGCTCGACGCTGCAGATGGGAAAGGCGATCACGAATTCCTCGCCGCCGTAGCGACTGGTCAGGTCCTCGACCCGCAAGCTGGTTTTCATGGTGCGGGCGAAGAGCCGCAGCCGGCCCATTCGACTGCAGCATGGGAGCGAAGCCCGAGCCCCGGGTCGGGCCGTTCGCTGAGTCGTTCGACCCAATTCGCCGCCCGCAGGTTATCGCCGGGCGGAAAGTAGCCGAAAAGCAGATGTGTCCTTCGTCGAGTCCGGAGCCTTTGCAGCACGGCGCGCATTTGGAGTGCTGGTCGCACTCGTGCTCATGGTTGCACTATCGACGGCGGTCTACTCCACCGTCGAGGCGGTGGAGGAACGGGAGGTGGCGAGCAGCGCCCTCAAGCTGCAGGTTGCCGTGAACGAGATCGCTCACGCCGACTCCGTCCAGGCGCTTGGCGGCGAGCCCGATCTGGCTTCGGTTGCAAGGTCGGTCGACGCTCTCGACGGAGCGCAGGAGATGGCGGCCCACACCCTCGATCAGGAGCGGAGGGAGAGACTGAATCGGTTGCTCGCCCAGATCCGGGTGAGTGCCGTCCATCTTCTCGGCGTCGGCAATCAGCCGCTCCCCGGTGAACACGACCACACGGAGCTGCGCCTTCTCCTGGATCAGGCGAGCGATCTCGCGGTCTCCAAGGCGGCCCGCTCGGAACGAAACGCGGCGTCGGCCATCGGTGTCGCCATTTTGGCACTGGCCGTTTCCGCCAGCCTGCTCGCGCGGTCCCGTCAGCGCACGATTCGAGTCCGGTCGCGGTCCGAAGCTCAGATACGTGAAGGCCAGCGGCTCCAACGGCTGCTCGATGATTCGCCCGACATCCTCTTCGTCGTCAACTCGGCCGGCTCGATCACCTTCCGATCGCAGGCCACCGGCGCCCTCCTGCCGGCGGGAACGGCGGCCGTGGGCGCCGTCGTCGAGCTCGCTTCGCCGGCTGATCGAGACGATCTGCGCGCCTATCTGACACAGGTCGACCCGGATCGAGC
>JAOUGG010000427.1 GCA_029857855.1 Acidimicrobiia bacterium
CGGTGTGGGAGGTCCCGTACCTGCCCATCGACCCCCAGGATGTGGGCCGGACCTACGAGGACGTCATCCGGGTCAACTCCCAGTCGGGCAAGGGAGGGGTCGCGTACCTGCTCAAGACCGAGCAGGAGCTGGATCTGCCCCGCCGTCTGCAGATCGAGTTCACCCGCGTCATCCAGCAGATCACCGACACCACCGGCAAGGAGATCACCGGCAACGAGATCTGGGAGGAGTTCCGCAACCACTATCTGGCTCCCTCGAAGCCCTACGAGTTGGTCTCGTTCAAGACCTCGCAGAACGTCAAGGGTGCCGATCGTTCCGTGGTCAAGGCGAGGATCAGCGTCGATGGTGAGGAGGTCCGGATCGAGGGCGAGGGCGGCGGCGCCGTCGAAGCGTTCACCAACGCCTTCCGCCAGCAGTTCGACGCCGATCTGCGGGTCCTCGACTACCACGAGCACGCCATCGGTGCCGGGGCGGACGCCAAGGCCGTCTGCTACATGGAGCTCAAGGTCGGCGACCGTGAGCTGTGGGGTGTCGGCATGCACGGCGACATCATCACCGCCTCGCTACGGGCGATCGTCTCCGGAGTAAACCGGGCCCGTGAGGCCGGGGTCAAGCTGTAACACCGCCATGCAGCTGTTCTGTGCGCCCACCGCCCCGATTTCGGGGCGTGTGGCACACGGGTCGGCGTCAGCCGTCGACGATGGCGCTGTCGGGGTAGTACGCCGACCAGGCGAACCAGAACGTATTCAGGTGGCCTATCGGCGTGAGCCGGTCACCGGCCGCCGGTCCGTCGATGGCCTCACCGGCCACCGTCCAGACTGATCCGGTCTGCTCATCGACGATGCTGTCGCCGACGACCGAAAAGGTCAGCGGGTCGCCGGCTGGCGTCTGCGGGAGGAACACGCCTGTCTGTCCGACATCGCGCCCGGCGGCGACCGAGGCCCGATCCAACGCCGAGGCCAGGCCGGGACGCTGGAAGACGACGACGGCTTCGTCGCCAACGGTAACCTGGTGGACCGACGCGGTGTCGACGACCTCGATGGTGACGGCATAAGCGAGCTCTTTGTACACGAAGCCGACGACACGAGCCTTGGGTTCGAGGCGGGGATCGACATCGCCCCGGAAGAAGCCCTCGATCGGGCCGGAGACTTCCTCGTCATACGAGATGTAGGGATTGGTGCCGTAGTCCCGCGAGGCACCGGTGTCTCGGCTGAGTACGAGTCCGTCGGGATGCTGAGAGGCGAATTCCTCGAACGACAGCGTTTGCACCGAGATCGGTTGCAGGCGGGCTCCGGCGTAGTGCCCGACGGCTCCCTCACCGGTGAAGTGGGTCCACAACGACTCGGTCTGGCGGTCGTACATGACCAGCGCTGACTGATACAGCGAACCCGACGTGCCGAAGTCGAGCACCCGGTCCCCCACCCGCCGATCGAACGCCAGCGCCGAATTGCACAACGGGCAGTAGGTGATGCTGATCGGCACACCGCCGACCTCATCGTTGACGATCTCGTGCCACACCATGATCTGAATCGGGTATGCCCTGGCATCGTCATTGACATCGATTACGACAACGGCCTCGGTCGGCTGCACAAAGGCAACCTCGCCGACCGGCAGGTATTGGGGATTGTCGATGGCGGGGATGACGTCGGGCCCCAGCACCGAGACGATGTCCGACGGCGGGATCAGCGGCGGCGGGAAATCGGAGCGATCACGCTCACCTCCGAGCGCCGATCCGGCGGGCTCGGCGTCATAGTCGACATCCCGATATGGCGATCCCACAACGTCGAAGCCGGCCTCGTTGACCAGCGGACCTCCGGCTCGGGGATCTACCCCGGCCGACGGCTCCTGAACCGCTCCGCCGTCGTCTTCGCCACCTGCTTGCCCCGTGGTCGCAGCGTCCTCCCGAAGATCGACATCCGATGAGCTACAAGTGGCGAGAAGGAATGTGAACACCAGGCCGCCGACGAGTAGCTGGTAACGACGACCCGGCCGGCGGGATGGGCCGGCGGACGGGTCTTTGGTCGTGGTTGCCATGAACGGACAACCGGCGGTCCGGGGCGAAACTTCCCCGAGCGTGACTTCTGGCCGACATCTCGTCGCTGTGACACCGCATCAGCCAAAGGTCGCAGCAGTATCGTCGGATGGACACCGTCCAACTAAGGGTCGACCTCGATCCGTGCTCCGCCAACGCCGGTATAGCGCGACATCGGCCTCGTCCACCGCTTGTCCCACCAGCCGACATCGCGGGCGTGGGCGTGGAAATGGCCGGGCACCTGGCGCATCTCCCCATCGACGGTCCATCCGCTTTCGCCGAACCGCTCGACGGCGGCGCTCGACAACAACCCCAGGAGACGGTCGACCACTTCGTCGCCCGGCTCGGGACCGTGATGCCACCAGACGACCATCGGCACCGAGCAGACCTCACAGTCGGCCGCCCACCCGTCGTCGGACTCGGCGTACCAATGGGTGAAGCGGGCGGCGGCGCACAGCTCGCAGTCCGGGTCGTCGGGTGGGAACGGGCGGGGACCGACGGCCGGTGCCAAAAGCGACCTCAGCCCACCGGGCCGGACGCCACCGAATCGAGTCCGGCCCGCAGCTCGGCGACGAACTCGACGGCCGGTTCGATCGAACCCGAGTCGATGATCTTGCGAATCAGCGCCGACCCGACGATCACCCCGTCCGCGATCTGGGCCACCTCGGCCGCCTGCTCGGGAGTGGAGACGCCAACCCCGACCAGCACCGGTTTGTCGGTGATGTCCTTGAGCCGCCGGGCGATGTCGGCCGCGCTGGAGGCCAACTCCGCTCGCTCACCGGTGATACCGACGAGGCCGACTCCGTAGACGAAACCCCGGGACCGTTCGACGATCAACGGAAGACGGCTGTCGGGAGCGGTGGGCGCGGCCAGCAACACGGTTTCCACACCGGCCTCGTCGGCCGCCCGAGCCCAGGGCCCCACCTCCTCGAGTGGAAGATCGGGCAGGATGGCTCCGCAGACCCCCGCCTTGATCAATTCGGCTGCGAACCGACGATGGCCCATGCGGTAACACAGGTTGTAGTACGTCATGACCACCAGTGGTATCTCGGGGTTGAGATCGCCCAGCTTCGAGAACGCGGCCGCCGGGGTGATTCCGGCCCGCAGTGCGGCCGTCGACGACTCCTGGATCGTCGGGCCGTCCATGACGGGGTCGCTGAACGGCACCCCGATCTCGATGGCGTCGGCTCCGGCCGCCGTCAACCCCTCCACGAGGAGTTGCCAGCTGTCGGCCGGGAATCCGGCGGTGATGTAGGGCACCAGCAACTTGCGGCCCTCGGCCCGGAGAGCCCGAAGATGGCCCTCGAGCCTCCCGGGCGCCGGCTCCGGCGTCGGGTCGATGGCCGGGGCGGCGTCGGAAGGCGTTTCGGTGTCGGTCATGGTCGTCTCCGCAGTCTTTCCGGTCGGGGGGCTCGGTCAGGCGTGTTCGGGTGAACGCACCGGCATCTCGGGGTCGAAGTCGACCGTCTCCAGTGCCAACGGGTCTCCGGCGCGGATGGCCTGAACCTGGGCGACGTCCTTGTCACCCCGACCGGACAGGTTCAACAGCACCGTCCGCCCCTTCAACGCCTCTCGGTTCTCGACGATCCAGGCCAGCCCGTGAGCCGGCTCGAGCGCCGGGATGATCCCCTCGGTTCGCGACAGCAGTTCGAAGGCATCGAGCACCTGAGCGTCGGTGACCGCTTCGTAGCGGGCGCGACCGATGTCGGCCAGATGAGCGTGCTCCGGACCGACACCGGGATAGTCGAGTCCGGCCGAGACCGACTGGGCTTCGAGCACCTGGCCGGCTTCGTCCTGCATCAGGTACGACATGGAGCCGTGGACGACACCGACCACTCCCCTGCCGATGGCGGCCCCACCGGCCGGTTCGACACCGACCAGCTCGGCGTCGGTGTCGACGAAGCCG
>JAOUGG010000428.1 GCA_029857855.1 Acidimicrobiia bacterium
ACCTCGGGCCGAGGTTCGGGTGGTCGACGACGAGCTACAGCTGAAGGGCCCGAGCCTGTTCGCCGGCTATCTCGCCGAGGGTGGCTGGCGCGTCGACGCCGACCTGACCAACGCCCACTTCGCCGACGGCTGGTTTCGCACCGGTGACGCAGCCGTTCTGGACGAACCGGCCGGCGGCGGCCGCCCGACTTTCACCTACCGGACCCGCATGGGTGATGTCCTGCGTCTGGGCGGCTTTCTGGTTGCTCCGTCCGAGATCGAGGCGGCCCTCATCGGGTTCGACGGGATCGATGCGGCCCAGGTGGTTTCGGTCGACCGGCCGAGTGGTGCGCGGCCTGTCGCTTTCGTCACCGGGCCATTCGGCGTCGATGGCCGCCCTCGCGAACTCGACGAGGCGGCCGTGATCGACCACTGCGCCGCGTGTCTCGCGCGCTACAAAGTGCCGATCCGGGTGCTGGTCGTCGACGAGTTCCCGACCACGCCGTCGGCCAACGGCACCAAGATCCAGAAGGTGAAACTTCGGGAGATGGCGGCCGCGGCGGTGGCCGACGATCCCTAGGGCTCTTCGAGGTGCACGGCGATCCCCTGGATCACGCCGTCGTCGTCGACGAAGAGGTCGACGGCGCTCCACTCGAGGCACGAGTCGATCGAACCCTCCAGCGGCAGGATGCCGATGCGAGTGAAGGAGACGAGCTCCGGCGGTGACGGAAGGGCTTCCCAGCCCGCACATCGGGCATGGGGCCCGACGACGATCTCGGACGGTGAGGGGACCAGGTCGAGCACGTTGAAGGGTCCGACCCGGGCGGCGAAGTCAGTGCCGTTGACCGCCCACGCCGTCCGCCGGAACAGCTCCGACGGTTGCCGTCGGGCCACAACCTGCGAGCCGAGCGCCACCAGAAGGTTGTTGGCGAGCGGAAGCTCGGCGTAGACCCCTTCGCCGCCGCTGGCGAAATCGGCCATGAGAAACCCGAGGTCGCGCTGAGCGGTGGTCGGTTCGGCGGGATTTCGCAGATCGCGGATCACCCCGTCGGCGGTCAGATGGATCTCACCGACCAGGTCGTCGGCGAAGATGTCCGTTTCGATCGACGACACGAAGGTGTCGACGAGGTCCTCGGAGTGGGCGGTGCCGGAGGGGTCGACCCAATCGCCGAGCCGGACGCCCCGCTCGTCGGCCACCGTTTGGGCAGCGGCCACGACCGCCTCGGCGGTTCTGGCATCGGTCCGTCCGGTGACCAGGATCGCCTCGGTCGCCACGGTCACGGCCAGATCATCGGGGTGACGCCGCCCGGGCTGGAGGTCGAGGTGAGACGGGGTGAGGCCTCGGTCCAGAAGGCCGCGAGGTCCGTCTTCGTCATGCGCCCAGATCCAGGTGCCCGGCGCGCCCTCAACGAAGGGCCCGCGCAACGACCGGGCGAACTCAGGCCACATCCACCCGTCCTCGGCAGGATCATCACTTCCGGAGATGTACAGCAGGCCCGGCTGCTCCGGGTCGCCGAGCCCGTAGGAGTCGCAGGTGGTGAGTTGGAGGGCGGCCAGCCGGAACGCCTCGAGATCGTCTTCGGTGAAGTCCTCGTCGAACGAGGCGGGGTTGGTCATCTCGGCCGGTGGATCGATGAGCGCTCCCATGGTCGGACAGATGTCGAGCCCCACCGTGTTCAGATCATCGTCGCCGGGACCCCGGTCGGGTCCCACGAGCGCCGCGGTGCCCCAGCGAGCCCAAAAGGTTCGAGTGCATCCCTGGCCGGCGGCATCACCGCTCGGGCAGTCGAGGTCGTTGACGATGTGCTGTATCATCGGATCGGCTGGTTCGGTCGGAGAGCGGGCCATCATCACGAACCGGCCGTCGAAGTCGACCAGGCCGAGCCAGGGCGCCCGCACGCCACCGGCGTCGACAGTCCACTCGACGATGCCATCACGTTCGACCTCGAGCCGGGCCGGTGAACGGAACTCGGTGACGTAGCCGCGGTCGTCGACGTCGGCATCGGGCGGAAGTATCCGAACGGTGATCCCGTTCGATGCGGTGATGAGTTCACCGGCTTCACCCGGGATCGTGTCCGACCACCCTACGGCCGCGCCGTCCGCGACGACCTCGGGATCGTCGTGGGGGTTGACGATGATGTTGCCGCTCCTGTCATGGGTGACGCCGAATATCTCGTCGGCCTCAGTGTCGATTTCCTCGGGCTCCGACGCATCGACTGTTAGCCGCCAGAGTCGTCCGTCAAGCACGTAGTAGATCAAACCGTCAACGCTTCGTATCACCGAGGGCCGGCGGTCGTCGTGTATGCCGGTCGCTGGAGGAGCGATGGTGCGTCCCCGATCGTCGAGCAGGCCGTCGAAATCGTTGACCACCCAGGCCACGTCGGTGAGATCAGGGACCGCCGAGGCACTGGTCACGTTCACGGTCATCGACGTGGTCGATTCGGCGTCGTCCGCCCCGTCGGTTGACGTCATTCTCGTGGTCCCAACGTCGGCGGCATCGTCGTCGGCGGAACCGGAGCCGATGCAGGCGGCGGTCAGCAGGCTCACGACTACGGCCAGTACCGACAGGGTCGTTCGTGGTCGGACGCAGGTCATCGTCTCCATCCTGCCACGGCGGTCGTTACGTTAACCGTCGCTCAATCGTCGGGGGCGCCGAAGAACAGTGTGCCCCACGTCTGGCGCCCGACCATGCCGTCGACCGTCAGACCGGCCCCTCGCTGGAAGCCGCGGGTGGCGGCGTCGGAGATCTCGGAGAACACCGGTGATGCGGGCAGGAGCAGCTCGGAGTTGAGGATGCGGGTCAACGCCTGGTACTGACTGCGGTACGCGTAGGGCGAACGCAACCAGATCGTGTAGGGCAGGTACTGCGACGTCTGCTTGGTGTAGACCGACTTCGGTTCGTCGACCCGGCCCCAGGTCTTCGGGCCGACGATGCCGTCGACGCTCAGACCCTGCGCCATCTGGAACGTCTTGACCGCGGCCTCGGTCATCGCCCCGAAGATGCCGTCGTCGGGGATCTTGAAGAACTTCTGCAGTGCCTGGACGTCCGAGCCGCGGGAGCCGTCGCGGACGGTGTCGCGGTTCTCGTCGTCGCCGCCGTCGGGCGGATCGGCCGTGCCCGAGGCGAGCGGCATGACCACGTCGATCAGTTGGCGGATCCGCGTCCGGCCCGGGCACGTCTTGCCCAGTGCGGTCGTCCACGGACTCGGTACCGGCCGGCCCCGCAGGTTGATCGGGTCGGTGGGGTAGGACCACATGCTGTGCCAGCCCACGCCCGGCGCGGTCGACGAGCGGCACCGTTGGATAGGGATACCGTGGGTCGACGCAGCCCACTTGATGACCCGGACCAGCGACTGGATCTGGGCGTAGGTCCACGGGTTGCCCTCGGGGTCGCCGTCGTCCTCGGTTTCGATCGAGATGGCGCTGTTGTTGGCCCGGTAGTTGGCGTCGGCCTGCCGGTGGGTGTCCATCATCTGGGTGATACGACCGGATCGGGTGATCCAGAAGTGGGATTCGACGAACACGTCACGGCGCCGGAAGTAGGCGGGGATGTTGACGTTGCCGTCGACCGCGGTGTGGACGATGATCTGCGATGGATTGATGTACGGCTCGGTCCGATTCTCCGGAAGCGGATCCCAAACCACGCCTGGCATTCTCGCCATGGGTGACTTCCCCTCTGCAAATGTTCGCCGGATCCCGCCCGGTGAGTTGTGTGGTGGGCGTCGGCAGCCGCCTGGTGACGCCGACGCCGGATTGATCCTAGCAAGGGTCGACGAGAGCCCGGGTTTCTTCGGGCCCAGGCCGTCAACTGCCCCAGATGATCCTCGGATCGGCCTGGTCGGTGAGCCGGGCCGCCGCCGTTCCCCGATCGATGTTGAGGTTGACGCCGTTCAGGTATGACGACGAGCGCTCGTCGGCCAGGAACAGCATCGCCGGCGCCATCTCGTTGGGTCGGG
>JAOUGG010000429.1 GCA_029857855.1 Acidimicrobiia bacterium
GACGAGGGGTCCGAAGCCGCCGTCGAGCGTGTGACCGGCACCGATGATGACGGCGTCGTAGTGCAGCATCGCCTCCTCGACTATCGCCTCGACCGGGTTGTCGGTGTCGCGATGCTGGTGGTGGACCGACCGCTCGTCGAGTACGTCGATGATGGGTCCGAGGTCCGGGGACGAATCATCGCCGGTCGTGAGCACGGTGACCTCGGCACGCTTCGGCCAGGCCAGATCGGCGATCTGTGCCGCCACCAACGAGGTCAGCCCACCCCGGGTCGGGATGAGGATCCGACCGCCGACGACGACCTCGTTGCCCGCCAACTGGTTCTCGAGATCGAGCCGCCGGCGCTCCTCGGCCGAGCCCTCGTAGTCGCGCAGAACCCGGCGCAAGACCGGCGGTGTAAGCATCGACGTGGCCATCGCCATCAGCACGATCACGGTGTACGACTGGTCGTTCAACACGCCGAGCGACAGACCAACGGCGGCAATCACGATCTCGAGCGCGCCCCGGGCGTTCAGGCCGACGCCGAGTGCCGCCCCCTCGCGGGCCGGAAGGCGTGAGATGCGAGCCCCGATGAGCGATCCGAAGAACTTCGAGGCCGAGGCGGCGATCAGCACGATCGCGGCCCAGATCGCCGTTTCGGCATCGGCCAGGAGCCAGAGGTCCACCCGCAGGCCGGCTGTGGCAAAGAAGATCGGGGCGAACACGGCCGCCGTCATCGACTCGAGCGGCGCGATCAGCTCGTGATCCGAGAAGCGTGACCGGGCCAGGACGACGCCGGCGACGAACGCCCCGAGCACCGCCTCGACGTGCAGCCACTGGGTGACGACACCGAAGCTCAGAGAGGTGATGAGGACAATCGTGAGGCCGGTCATCGGGTTGTTGCCCGAGGCCCGAAGGCGCTGCAGCGAGTGGTCGACGAGCCGCTGACCGAGGGTGAAGGCCACGAAGAAGAAGGCGATCAGTCCACCTACGGTGATCGCCAGCTTGTCCCATTTGAAACCGCCGGCCTGGGCGAGACCGGCGATCAGTCCGAGGGCGATCCAGCCGACGACGTCGTTGGCCATGCCGGCGGCCAGCGTGACCTGGCCGAAATTGCGCCGCATGAAACCCATCTCCGACAGGATCTTGGCGATGACCGGGAGCGACGAGATCGACAAGGCGGCGGCGATGAACAGGGCGAAGATGTACGGTTCGGTGCCGTCGCCAATGAACATCGTCGGGATCAGCCACCCGACGGCCAGGCCGGCGGCGGCCGGCACGATCAGCGAACCTGTCGAGACCAGAGCGGCCGCCCGCCCCAGGCGTCGTATCAGCCCGAGATCGGTCTCGTAGCCGGTCACGACGAGGAGAAGAAGCACCCCGATCCAGCCGATGGTGAACAGCATCGCCGTCTGAGCGTCATCGGCGGGGAAGAGCCAATCGGTCACTCCGGGGGCCAGCCGGCCGAGGATCGAGGGTCCGAGCACCAGGCCGGCGGCCAGCTCGCCGATCACCGCCGGTTGTCCGACACGCTGCATCAGATAGCCGAAGAGCCGGGCGGTCACCAGGATGACGAGCAGCGAAACCCAGAAGATCAGCAGCTGGCTTTCGGTGGGAGGGTTCAGATCCATGAGGTCGCTCCTGTCTGGGCGGGGAGGAATCGATTGACCGGCGAGGACGAAGATGGGGAACGGGGCTCATCGTCGGCGGCAACTTGCACGACGGGACACGCTACGACGGTCCCGAGCCGCTGCCCGATGCCCTTGGCCCGACCGAGCCGCCGGCGGCGGGATCGGCCGACGTACACGACCGAGGCGCTGGTGCAGTGACGGGCGATGACCGACACCGGCTCACCGGGCTCGATCACGGTCAAGGTCCGGGCCGGGTCGGCTCCCAGCTCTAGAACCGTGGTGTGAACGGTGGCCCAGCCGGGTGCCCCGATGGCCTGAGCGATCTGGGCCGTCGGCCCGTTGCGGACCGTGATGGGCGACGACGAGGCGTGCACGACCACGAGGCGGGCATTCCCGTTGTCTGCGACGTGGGCAATCGCCCGCTCGAGGGCTTCGCTCGACGAACGCCGGTCAGCGAATCCGACGACGATATCGGTCGAGGTCTCCGAAGGAACGCTTCTCACGGCGACAGCCCCCGTCAGCGTCTGGCCGAGCCCGTCAGTCTCGGACGTCGGTACACGATGCCCCCGGTGGCCGTTGCGTTCCGGGAGGTACTGCTGTCTTTGGTCGAGGGCCACTTCAGCAGTAGCGGGTTGACGCGAGGCGGTGAACACATTGGAACCTCCTTTGGTCCTGAACGGTCGGGGACGACGGCCGACGGTGACCCGGCCATGAGCGAACTTGATCCGATCGCCGATCGAAGGGGGCCGGGCCGACGGCGGCCCTTGCGGCCCCGATACAGCACGGTGGCGACCGTGAGCAC
The DNA here is from genome assembly GCA_029857855.1 of Acidimicrobiia bacterium. Taxonomy (GTDB): domain Bacteria; phylum Actinomycetota; class Acidimicrobiia; order Acidimicrobiales; family SZUA-35; genus JAHELU01. Next base: position 2,411 of record JAOUGG010000429.1, read on the forward strand.
CGTGAGCGGCATGACGAACCAGACCATGGCGGTCACGAAGGTCTCGGTGGCTCCGTGGTCCGTGGCCGTGAGAACCAGGAAGCCGGTATAAGCGGCGTAGTAGGCCAGGAAGACCAGACCCTCCCACCGGTCGAGCTTGTGATCCCACAGCAAGAGAGGAAGACACGCCACAGCGACGGCCACCATGATGGGCAGGTCAACCGCCACGACTTCCGGGGACAGGGTGATACCGGGTCGGGCGAACAGGCCCGACAGCCCGATGACGAACAAGATGTTGAAGATGTTGGAACCGAGCGCATTTCCGACCGCCAGATCCCGCTCACCCCTGAAGGCTGAAACGATCGACGTCACGATCTCGGGGGCCGAGGTTCCAAGCGCCACGACGGTGAGGCCGACGATCAGCTCGGGCACGCCGAGGCCGGCCGCGATCCGCTCGGCGCCGCTGACGACGTAGTCGGCGGCGAAGGCCAGGCCGACAGCGCCGACGGCAACCAGGACAAGCCCCTTGGCCACGCCGGTATCGAGTTGAGGGATCGCGGTGTCCGCTTCCGCGAACGCTCCGCCTTCTGCTCGGGCGACGGCGGCTGATGAGTCACCGTCATCGCTGCCGCTCGACCGCACGGTGAAGACGACAAAGGCGACGGCGGCGGCGAACAGCACGGCCGCTTCGAAAGGACCGACAAGGCCGTCGGCGGCGAAGATGAGCAGCAACAGCGAGGCACCGATCATCACCGGGACGTCGATGCGAACGACACGCGACGCCAGCCGAACCGTTCCCAAAGCAGCCACAAGACCGAGCACGAGGAGCACGTTGGCGATATTCGAGCCGACGACGCTACCCACGGCCAATTCGGTGTCGTTGACCTGCACCGCTCGAGCGAAGACGGCGAGTTCGGGAGCCGAGGTTCCAGCAGCGACGATCGTGAGGCCAATGACGGTTGATGACAAGCCGAAACGACGCCCGAGCAGGACCGAACCGCTCACCAGCAGGTGCCCGGCCACAAGAAGTCCGGCCAACCCAACGAGAAAGACGGCGCCGGGCACTTCATCGAACGGTTCAAACACGTGCTGACATCTCCTGGGTGGCCTGGTCGGACGACAGCTCGGCGACCGGCTGCCTTATTAGCCATACCATAATACCCCTAATTGAAGATGTCTATTATTTTTTACCTATTCTGATTGCTTATTTCCGTCGACGGAAGGCGAAAGATGGCCAACTGCGGCGACGGCGCCATCGCCCCGCGACCTCAAGCCGCACGAGCAGCAGGGCGATCTTTACGCCTGTCCAGCGGCACCAGGAGGGCACAAAGCCCCACCTGCACCTAAGGCGCAGGCTGGACTTTCGCCCCTAGCTGGCGAAGGTCGAACGAGGCGACAATCACGACCGACTAGTCCAAACCGCCACGGACGAAATGCCGGCAACACGACCAGCAAGGGATGACACATGACCGAACCCTCATTCACAACAGACGAGGCAAGACGTATCGGTGAACAGATCGGAATCGACTGGGCGACAGCGAGCTT